>JBFXGB010000049.1:0-1405 GCA_050178405.1 Halothiobacillaceae bacterium | reverse complement strand
GATGCGGCAATGCAGCAATACCTAGCCACGGAAGAAGCGCAGCGTAGCGTGCAAATTAGTCTAATTGCCGAAGTTGCGCAGCTTTGGCTGACCTATGCGGCAGATCGTGAACGCCTCGCGCTAGCCAAGCGCACCTACGAGACACGGGTCACCTCGCACGAGTTGATTCAGCGCAGTTTTGCAGTCGGCGTGGTGTCCGAACTGGATGTGCGCCAGTCGGAAAGCTTGGTGCAGGCAGCGCGTGCTGACCTGGCACGCTATCAGACTGTGCTCGCTCAGGACGAAAACGCCCTAACCCTGCTTTTGGGTAGCAGCCTGCGTGCCGAGTTGAAGCCGGACAGCCTCACGACATCGGTTAGTGCGCTGGGTGACTTGCCTGTGGGCGTGCCTTCTGAAGTGCTGGTGCGTCGCCCGGATATTCTGCAAGCCGAGTACGCCTTGCGCGCGGCGAACGCCAATATCGGTGCGGCGCGCGCGGCATTTTTCCCCAGCATTGCGCTGACTGCCGGGGCGGGCACGGCGAGCAATGCGCTGGATGGCTTGTTCGGTAGCGGTTCGGGTGCTTGGAGTTTTATGCCGCAGATTCGCGTGCCAATCTTCGAGGCCGGACGCTTGCAGGCCAGCCTAGATGTGGCTGAAGTTCAGCGCGACATCGGCGTCGCCCAGTATGAAAAGGCGATTCAGACCGCCTTCCGCGAGGTGGCTGACGTGCTGGCTGATAAGGCCACACTGGCTGAACGTCTGGATGCGCGGAGCAAGCTGGTGGCGGCGAATGCGGATAGCGTCCGCCTGTCCGAGGTGCGCTACAACAGCGGCGTGGATAACTTCTTCGTCTTGCTCGATGCACAACGTACACTGTTCGGTTCCGAGTTATTGTTGATCGAGGTGCGCTTGCTTGAGGCGGTTAACCGTGTTACGTTGTATAAAGCACTTGGGGGTGGGGGCTGACGCGCCGTTCGGAACACGCTCTGAGCAAGATTGTCGTCGGCTGAACTGAAACCGAGGGAAACGAGCAATAAACACACAGGGCAAGGCATGGCTGATGCGCGGCGGGGTGCTGCTCGCGCTCTGCGTCGTGGCTTGGATGAGCTGGACGGAATACAGCAAGGATCGCTGGGACACGAGCCTTTCGAGCGGCAATGGCCGCATTGAGGCGGTGGAGATTGATATTGCCAGCAAGGCGGCTGGGCGGCTCAAGGATGTGCTGGTGCGTGAGGGCGATTTTGTCAGCGCAGGCCAGGTGGTGGCGCTGATGGATACCGAGGTGCTGGATGCCCAGTTGCGCCAGGCTGAGGCGCAGTTGCAGCAGGCGCAGATTGGCGTGACGGTGGCGCGCAGCCAGTGGCATCAACGTCAGGCTGAGAAGACGGCGATGTTGGCCGTACAGGCGCAGCGCGAGGCCGAG
>JBFXGB010000048.1:0-15930 GCA_050178405.1 Halothiobacillaceae bacterium | reverse complement strand
CTTACAATCTTCCAGTGCGCTCGGAACTTGTGAATGACCCTGAAGGCCCAGCCCCTTCGGCTAACCCAAGCCCATGGGGTAAATAAGCTGACTGCTCTAATACGAAGTAAACGCTGGAATTAACCCTACTAAAAAGCCCGGCTTCACCGCCGGGCTTTTTTATTGGCTCGCTCTTTGTAGGGTGGATAAGGAAAAGCCGCATCCACTAAGGACGGCACAGTGGATGCGCAATACTTACTTAACCACCTTATGAATTTTGTCTCATTCTAACCCCACAAAAAAAGCCCAGCTTCACCGCCAGGCTTGTTTATTGGCTTGATATTTATATGGTGCCTTATCCACCCTACAAATAGGTCTACTAGCGGGTAAAACTTACCCTATCGCTGGCGCTGCTATGGCGGCGTTCCAAGGTTAAAAAGCTGTACGCCGCATTATTGAGTTCATCCGCCGGATGGTGTTCTTCGTGTATCACGCCAAAATCACGCCGATCATAGGCTGGGAAATACGCATCACCCGTGTAGCTGCCATGCACCAAGGTTAGGTACATGCGCTCGACCCAAGGCAGGGTTTGGAAGTAGATATTGGCGCCGCCGACTACCATGATTTCGTGCGCATTCATCCTTTTGGCGGCATCGTGGGCGGCATCCAGCGCGTCGTTAAGGCTGTGGGTCAGAATCACGTCGTCGTGCAGTTTGGCGCTACTGTCTCGGCTTAGGACAATGGTGGTGCGTTCCGGCAAGGGTCGGCCAATCGAGTCATAGGTCTTGCGCCCCATAATCATGGGCTTGCCCAAGGTGAGGGCTTTGAAGTGTTTAAGATCAGCAGGCAAATGCCATGGCAAGGCATTGTTTTGGCCGATAAGCCGTTGCCGATCCATGGCGGCGATAATGGCGTAACGCATAGATTTAGTCCGTTTGCGAGTTACTGGAATAACGCGATGAAGAAAACTTTAGAATCAGCACCGCGAGGGTGAGCATCAAAATTGCACCGGTGAATGACAAAATCACTACGTTGCTCATTTCTTTGACATCGACCACAAGAATGCGTGTAAGTGCCGTAATGGCGATATAAATCAGGTAGCGCACGGGCAGGCGGTGGGTGCGGAAATAAATCCCGACCATGGCGAGAATTTCAAGGTAGATAAATAACAACAGAATATCTTTGAGCGTTGGCGCGGCGGCTCCGGCGAAAATATGCGCAAATTCACCAAAAGCTGACCAAACGGTAGCAATAGCAATCACAAACAACATGATGTTGTGCAGGACGGCGGTGAGAATATTGCCTGCCTTATCAACCATTTGACTATTGTGAATACGGGCAGTGGGTTGGGCGGACGGAGTATTTGATTCGGTCATAGGGTTCTCGATGGTGTTGGTTGTTCTGTAGGGGCGAATTTTGGGGCGCGATATGTCTCGTCAAGGGCGGTGATCGCGACCCAAGGTTCGCTCCTATAAGGGACTTCTAAAAACTCGAATATCGTCTTTGCGAGCTTAGCGAAGCAATCCAAACTTGGCTGTTTTGTTGAGGCTCTTTTGGATTTCCACGTCGCTTCGCTCCTCGCAAAGACGGTTTTTAGAAGTTCCCTACAGGATGTGATGATAAGGACGCTGAATTACACCGCAACCGCAGCCTTGATATGCGGATGCGACTGGTAATTTGTAAGCGTGAAATCCTCAAACCTAAAAGCAAAAATATCATCCACCGCAGGGTTGAGGCGCATGGTGGGCAGCGCATAGGGTTCACGGCTTAATTGCAGCTCAACCTGCTCCAAATGGTTGTTGTACAAATGCGCATCGCCCAACGTATGCACAAATTCGCCAGGCTTAAGCCCGCAGACCTGCGCCAACATCATAGTCAGAGCCGCGTAGCTTGCGATATTGAACGGCACGCCAAGAAAAATATCCGCGCTACGCTGATAAAGCTGGCAAGACAGCCGCCCTTCGGCCACATAAAACTGCACAAAGGCATGGCACGGCGGCAAGGCCATGTTTTCAATCTCGCCCACATTCCATGCCGAAACAATCAAGCGGCGCGAGTCGGGGTTGGTTTTGAGTTGTTGCACAAGCTGGCTGATTTGATCGACATGCCCACCGTCCGGTTTTGGCCACGAACGCCATTGCACGCCGTACACCGGCCCGAGTTCGCCATGCTCGTCCGCCCATTCGTCCCAAATACTCACGCCGTTTTCTTTGAGATACGCGATATTGCTGTCGCCACGCAAAAACCAGATCAGCTCGTGCAGGATGGATTTAAGATGCAGCTTTTTGGTGGTGACCAAGGGAAAACCTTGCGCCAAATCAAAACGCATCTGGTAGCCGAACACGCTGCGTGTGCCCGTGCCGGTGCGGTCGGATTTTTCTACACCAAAGTCGCGCACATGGCGCATTAAGTCGAGATATTGCTTCATTTTGCCCCCTTCCCCTCGCGTGCATAGGCCACCCAGATAAATGCGATGCCGATGATAATCATGGGTAGCGACAAAATCATGCCCATGCTCAGCCAGTTGGCGGCAATAAAACCTAGGTGCGCATCCGGTTCGCGCACCTGCTCGACCAAAAAGCGGAACAGACCATAAAGCAGCAAAAACATACCAGAAACGGCCATGCGCGGGCGTGGCTTGGCTGAAAACCACCACAATAAAGCGAACATCACCACGCCTTCGAGCAAAGCCTCGTACAACATCGACGGATGGCGCGCCAGTTGATCGACATGCGGAAACACCATGCCCCACGGCAGGTCGGTCGGCCTGCCCCACAATTCGCCGTTAATAAAGTTGCCGATACGCCCAGCAAGCAGCGCAGGCGGCACCAGCGGGGCGATAAAGTCGGCTACGGTAAAAAAATTGCGCTGCGTTTTGTGCGCGTACCACACCATCGCCAAAATCACGCCAATCAAGCCCCCGTGGAAGGACATACCGCCCTCCCAAACCCGCGTCAGCATCAGAGGGTCAGCCAGAAAATCCTGGAATTTATAAAACAGCACATAGCCAATGCGCCCGCCCAAGATAACCCCCAGCGCACCGTAAAACAGGATGTCGCCCGGCTCTTCTTTCTTAAAGCCCTTGGCCTCGGCACGCAGCCTGCCCAAAAACCAGACCAGCGCAAAACCGATCATGTACATCAGACCATACCAATGTACCTTGAGCGGGCCGATTTGCAGGGCAACGGGGTCGATATGGGGGTAAATGAGCATGAATGTGCCTTAAAAAACTGCGTGTAGGTGCGAATTCATTCGCACGATTTAATTAGGACTTACGCAAAACTGCATTTTCCTCCCTCTCCCGCTGGCGGGAGAGGGTCGGGGTGAGGGGGAATGGGTATCCGGCTAAAACATAAGCCTATGCCACACCCCCACCCTCTCCCCAACCCTCCCCCATCAAGGGGGAGGGAGTAAAACAGCTATTCCGCATAAGAGTGAAAACCTACCTCTCGGTGCTCTCTGTGTTCTCTGTGTTCTCTGTGGCTAAATCTTATAATTCAAGTCGGCAAAATACGCGCCACCATGGCTTTCAGATAATCCGTTTCTGGAATCGCGGCATGAACCGGATGATCAGCCGACTGGTGACCGAACTCAAGAATCTGCATATTGCGATCCACATGCCGCGCCGCTGCCCACATGAGTTCAGGCAGTTTATCGCGCTGCAGATGATGCGAGCAGGAGCAAGAAATCAAAATCCCATCGTTCGCCATGACCTGAATCGCCATTTGATTCACACGGCGATAGGCTTCAAGCCCTGCATTCGCATCCTTGCGCCGCTTGATAAAAGCGGGCGGATCGCAAATCACGACATCAAAACGCTCGCGCTCTTCACGCAAACGCTTGAGCACCTCGAACACATCGCCTTCTATGGTTTTCAAGCCCTCGCCCACGCCGTTCAAATCAGCATTGATGCGGCATTGCTCCAAGGCAAGCTTAGAAGCATCGACACATACCGCCTCCGACGCGCCATGCCGCAGCGCCTGCACGCCCCAACCGCCCATGTAGCTGAACAAATCGAGCACACGCTTGCCTTGGACATAACGCGGCAAGCGGGCGCGGTTGTCGGCTTGGTCGTAAAACCAGCCGGTTTTTTGACCATCCCACGGGCGCACCCTAAAGCTCGCACCGTTTTCGATAAGTTCGACCTGCTCAGGAACTTCGCCATAGGCCAGTTCAATGCCTTGCGCCAGCCCCTCAAGCTCGCGGCTGGAGGTGTCATTACGCAACAACACGCCCGCAGGCTTAAACACTTTCACCAAGGCCTCGACCACCGCCTCGCGTACCGCATCCATACCCGCCGTAGTGATCTGCGCCACCAAAATATCGCCATAACGATCCACCACCAAGCCAGGCAAGCCATCCGCCTCGCCATGCACCACGCGATAATGCGGCGTGGGAAACAGGCGCTCGCGCAAGGACAAGGCAATGTTCAAGCGGTGAATCAACAAGGAGCGATCAAGCGGATGTTCATCACGATTAAACACCCGCGCCGCAATCAGCGAATGCGGATTGACATAAGCAAGCCCCAGCACCTTGCCACCATGCGCGAGCACCTGTACCTGCTGCCCCGGCGTGAATGCAGTAAGCGGCGTAGCGGCGGTATCGACCTCGTTGCTGTAAATCCAAGGGTGACCCAAGCGCAAACGGCGATCTTCATTCTTTTTTAATTGCAATACGGACACGGGATTAACTCAGCTAAAAATGGCCTGCATCATACCTTAGAACCTGTTGACGATTTTTTAAGTCACGAGACTCTGTAGCCCGGATGAAGCGCAGCGGGAATCCGGGGAAGCGGCACCGACGCGCAAGCCTGCCCCGGGTTGACACCCGGGCTACGAGAGCTATGGATTGCCACGGCCTTTGGCCTCGCAACGTAGGCTTCTGCTAACTTCCCCACCCTCTCCCCAACCCCGTCAAGGGGGAGGGAGTAAAAACAGTTTTTTTGCGTAAGTCCTATTTAAGTCACGAGACCCTGTAGCCCGGATGAAGCGCAGCGGGAATCCGGGAAAGCGGCACCGATGCGCAAGCCTGCCCCGGGTTAACACCCGGGCTACGAGAGCTATGGATTGCCACGGCCTTTGGCCTGGCAATGACGCGTTGATCAGTGCTTCCTTAGCAGAGTGCCGCTCGGCTGTCCCGTCACAAAGCTTTCATCACGCTGAAACCCTCAAGCAATACTCGCCCCCTAGGATGCGTCAAATCACTCATTCTTATGTTGCCCATGCTTACAAACCTCCTGCAAGCCAATGACTGCCGCTATCGCGTGCAACTCGCCATTAGCCCCAGCGACATTCAACGTAGCCAACGCCTACGTCACCAAGTTTTCGTGCAAGAAATGGGCGCACAAGCACAGGTCGATGAGCACGGCCTTGAGTTTGATCACTTTGATGCCTTTTGCCAGCATCTCTTGGTTATCGACCAACACAACGACCAACTCGTTGCCAGCACACGCATTTTGACACGCACCGCCGCGCACGCTGCTGGGGGCTTTTATTCCGAAAACGAATTCGATTTAACCATGCTGACGCACCTGCAAGGCGAAGTGATGGAAATTGGCCGCACCTGTGTTCACCCTGAACATCGCAATGGCTCGACTATCGGCATCCTCTGGCAAGGCTTGGCCGATTTTATGAATCAGCACCGCATCAATTATCTGTTTGGCAGCGCCAGCATCCCCATGCACGACGGAGGCCTTGCCGCACGCAGCATCATGCAGGAATTGCGTGGCGACTTTATGAGCAGCCTTGAGCTGCGCGTGACCCCAAAACTCGCCCTGCCTGCGCTGGATATCGCTGTCGCCAAAAAAACACGGATGCCCCCGCTGCTCAAAGCCTATATGCGCCTTGGTGCGCAAATTTGCGGCGAACCCTGCTGGGACCCTGCGTTTGGTTGCGCCGATATCTTCATCCTGCTCGATGTGCAGCATTTACAAGCGCGTTATCATCGCCACTTCGTTCAACGCCAAATGCCACTCGCCCAAACCTATGCCGACCCTGCAACCTTTGAGCAAAACAACCTCACGCAGCGCGTGGGCTAAACAATTCAAGCTTCTGCTGCGCGTGTGCATCGGCCTGATTCAAACCCCGTTTTACGGCTCGCCCTTTGCCCCACGCGGCCAAAAAACGATTCAGCATTGGCATGGTCAAATATGCCGCGCCCTTGCCGTGGACATCCAAACCCAAGGCCAAGCCCAAACCGGCGTGCTCTTCATCTGCAACCATATTTCCTGGCTCGATATTCCCGTGCTGGGCAGTCAGCTTAGTGGCGTGCGTTTTCTGGCCAAATCCGAAGTACGCCAATGGCCGCTCATCGGCTGGCTGGCGGCGCGCGCAGGTAGTTTGTTTATCGAACGTGGCAATGGACAAGATACGGTGAAGCACATTGCAGAGGCGCTACACCAAGGCCACAGCGTGCTGATTTTTCCCGAAGGCACCACCACCGATGGCTTAAGCCTACGCCGTTTTCATCCGCGTTTGCTGCAAGCTGCTTTTGATGCCAAGGCCGCGATTCAACCGATTGCCCTGCGTTATCTCGATACTCAAGAGCAGCCTAATCCGCGTGTCGCCTACATCAACGACGACAGCTTTAACGACACCCTGCAACGCATCGTCCACGAAACCGACCTGCGCGCCGAAGTGCATTTTTTAGCCCCCATACACCCCGAAAGCATCCCACGCAGCCAGCTTGCGGTTTTGGCTCACACTCATATCGCCCAAGCTTTACCGCATATCGAACAGACAGCCCCCCATTGAATGTATCTCTTTTGAGTTACACTTAAGCAACACATCTAATCCTAAGGACGCTCACCATGGCCACCCATACCTCAATGCTGCATGTGCGCGTGGACGACCAGCTCAAAACTCAAGCGGCTGAAAAATTGGCCAATTTTGGCCTGACCATTTCGGACGCGGTGCGCATCTTACTTACCCGCGTGGCAAAAGAAGGCGCTCTGCCCGCTGGCCTCACCAGTACTCCGGAGGCTTATGACGCTTGGTTTCGCGCCAAAGTGCAAGAAGCGCTCGACGACACTGCACCCGGCATTTCACATCAAAAGATGATGGACGAAGCCCAGGCACTCATCGACAAAAAACGTCATGCGCACACTTGAGTGGCGTTTCGCTGCGCAGCGCGATCTACTCGCCATCGTGGAATACATTGCCGACGACAACCCGAATGCCGCCCAACAACTCAAAGACGACATCGAAAGCAAAGCCGCTCAATTACCGCACCATCCTGAACTCTACCGAGCGGGGCGCGTCGCAAATACCCGAGAAATGGTTGTGCGCACAAATTATGTGCTGATTTACACCATCGGCAAGGATCGTGTGAGCGTACTTCGCGTTTTACACGCAGCACAACAGTGGCCGAACCTTTAAGTCCCACCACGCGCCCAGCCTGCTGCCTGTGATAAAGTCACATTCATAGGACTTACGCAAAACTTGGCTTTAACCCCCTCTCCCCTCGCGGGAGAGGGTTGGGGAGAGGGGTGCAACCTTTGCCAGAGCATAGGCTTGCGCCAACTTCATCACCCTCTCCCCTACCCTCCCCCATCAAGGGGGAGGGAGTAAAACAACCATTCTGCGTAAGTCCTAATTCAACTATTCCCGCGTTACTTGAGGTATGCCCCAATGTCATCGTCATCCCGTCGTCGCTTTATGCAATCCATGCCTGCCATCGCCACCTTATTTGGTCTCGGAGCTGTGCAAGCCGCCGAGCCTGCCAAACCTGCCGCTGCGCCCGCCAAAAAAGAACGCTTTCCCGGCGACCCGCCCGAGCATCATGTGGTCTATCAGATCAACCATGCCGATTGGGAATACATCGAGCACATTCTTAATTCCATCAGTGCCATGCTGACCAAGTACGAAGACAACGTCGCCATTGCCGTCGTAGTGTTTGGGGCGGGCATTCACCTGCTCGCTAAGCAACCCAAGCGCGACATTCCTGAGCTTTTGCGTCAGCGTGTCAAAGCACAAGCCATGGATTACAACGTGCAATACATCGCCTGCGGCAACACCATGAAAACCATCGGCTGGGAGAAAAAAGACATGCAGGACTTCGCCTTAGTTGAAGAAGTCGGCGCAGCCACCTTGATGGAGCTGCAAGAAAAAGGCTACGCCTACATCGCTTGGTAATCAGGATAACGCCATGCAAATTACCCTGACCCGCCCTGACGATTGGCATATTCACCTGCGCGATAACGCCATGCTCAAAAGCGTCGTGCCCGATGTCGCGCGCGAGTTTGCCCGCGCCATCGTTATGCCGAATCTCGTTCCGCCCGTGCTTACCACCGAAGATGCGGCGGCCTACCTTGAACGCATTCTCGCCGCAGTGCCTGCGGGCATGAGTTTTGAGCCCTTGATGACGCTGTACTTGACCGGACAAACGCCGCCCGAAGAAATCCGCCGCGCCAAGCAAAGCGGCATTGTCCATGCCATCAAGCTCTACCCAGCGGGCGCGACCACCAACTCCGACCGAGGCGTGACCGATATTCGTGCTGTTTATCCGGTGTTTGAAGCCATGCAGCGCGAGGGTATGGTGCTCTGCGTGCATGGCGAAGTCGTCGATGCGGACATCGACATTTTCGATCGTGAAAAAGTGTTTATTGACCGTGTGTTGATGCCTTTGCAGCGTGAATTTCCGGCGCTCAAAATCGTCATGGAACACATTACGACCCGTGATGCAGCAGAGTTTGTGGCTTCGACCCCCGCGAATGTCGGCGCAACCCTCACCGCGCATCATTTGCTTTATAACCGCAATGCCATGCTGGTGGGCGGCATACGTCCGCATTTCTACTGCCTGCCAATTCTCAAGCGCGAAACGCATCGTCAGGCCTTGCTTGCTGCGGCGACCAGCGGCAACCCGAAATTCTTTCTTGGCACGGATAGCGCGCCTCATCCCAAAGGGGCCAAAGAATCAAGTTGCGGCTGCGCAGGCTGCTACACCGCCCATGCCGCCATCGAACTGTACGCCGAAGCCTTTGAACAGGCGGGCGCATTGGACAAACTCGAAGGCTTTGCCAGTCATTTTGGGGCGGACTTCTACGGTCTGCCGCGCAATTCTGAGCGCATCACATTGGTCAAAGAAGATTGGACCGCCAAGGCATTGATGGAAGTTGAACCTGGCACCGAGCTTGTTCCCCTGCGTGGCGGCGAAACCCTACACTGGCGCATGGTGTGAGCGATAACAAAGCTAAAAGCCTAATGGCCAGCCGCTTCCGGGGTTTTCTGCCGGTGGTGGTGGACATGGAAATGGGTGGTTTCGATTGCCAAACCGACGCGGTACTAGAAATCGGCGCAGTCATTCTTGGCTTTGACGAGGCCGGCAACTTGGGCACGGGCGAGCGCATCGGCCTGCATGTCGCCGCCTTCCCCGGTGCGCATATTCTTGATGAAGCGCTCAAGGTGAATAAAATCGACCCCTACAATCCGCTGCGCCACGCCGTTGAAGAACGCGAAGCCTTGGATTTGGTCTTTGCGCCCATACGCCGCGCCATGAAAGACACGGGCTGCAAACGCGCCGTGCTGGTTGGGCACAACGCGCATTTTGATTTAGGCTTTTTGAACGCGATGGTCACGCGTTGCGGACACAAGAAAAACCCCTTCCACCCGTTTACCGTGTTTGATACCGCAACCTTAGGCGGCCTCGCCTATGGCCAAACCGTACTCGCCAAAGCCTGCAAAGAAGCCGGACTGGATTTTGATGGCAAGCAGGCGCACGGTGCGCTCTACGATGCGGAAATGACCGCGCTGCTGTTTTGTAGCGTTGTGAACCTGTGGAGCGAGCATATCCGACCGGCGCAGGATTTTGTGAAACCATCCGCAGATAGTGCCAGCTCCACGTAGGAGCGAACCTTGGGTCGCGAAAGAGCTTCGAATCAATGCTCTTTAGGATTTCGGTTTTACTCCCTCCCCCTTGACGGGGGAGGGCTGGGGAGAGGGGGCTAAATCCAAATTATGCGTAAGTCCTTCTCATATTCGCGACCCAAGGTTCGCTCCTACAGAAATCTAGCTTGCGGCTTAATGGGCGATCAAAGCAAACAACTCATTAACACTGCATCTTCGCGCCCGCCACTTGCAGGGTAATAACCCTTACGCACGCCATCCTGTACAAAACCTAAGGCACGATACAAAGCCAAAGCAGGGGTATTCGAGGCGCGAACCTCCAGCAACATGCGCAACATCTCACGCTCGGCGCATTGCTGCATCACAAAGCTCAACATGCCGCGCCCGATGCCCTGCCCTTGCCAGTTCGGCGCGGTACAGATATTGAGCAAATGCGCCTCATCCAGCACGGCTTGCACTACGCCATAGGCCACCAGCTCGCCGCGTGATTTAGCCGTCCAGCCCCAGTGCCCCGCCAGAAAACAATCGCGCATAATCCCCGCCGACCACGGAAAAGGGTAGGCTTCCTGCTCAATCTCCGCCATGGCGGTAATATCGTTTTCGTTCCAGGCACGCAGTTTCAGGCTGGAAAATTGGCTCATTGAAAGTCCGCAGGAAAAAAATTAGCCACAGAGAGCACAGAGGTCACAGAGATAAAACGTCCGCATGTTTTGGATTGACGGCCTCTCCAACAAAAAACGAGGGCAACCCTATGAAGTATTTTCTTCTCTGTGTCCTCTGTGCTCTCTGTGGCAAAAAAAGCTTTAAGACAAGCGCCCCACCGTCTCTTGCAACGCCTGCCAGAGCACGCGTTTTGTAGAGGGTTGCGCCAACATGCTGGCCGGGCTAGGGAAATCTACATCATCCAAACGCAGATGCGCTTGGGCAGGCGGTTGCGGCGCATCCAGCCCAAGGCTCTGGATACGCAGCTCACCGCGTAAACCATGCGCGGCTTGAATAATACGTGCCAATAATTCCGCCTCGGCGGTGGATGCGGTATGAGCGTAAATGCACACATCAAAAAGCGGCTCAATATTTGTTTGAGCCACGTTTGAATCAGGCCGCACGATGGGCTGTTCTACCACGACTTCCGCATGAGGCATGGCATACGCCCCTGCCCCCGGAAAAATCCGCCCCGGACGCGCTCGCCATTGCAAAATGCCAAGTTCAGCCAAAAGCGCAGCTTGATTCGATGATGCAACACTCACAGACACGGCTTTAGACATCCGCCCCAAGTTGCGGATGCTGGCGCTGTTCCGGCTGACGCAGACGATTGAGTGCATTCAAATAGGCCTTGGCCGAAGCAATCACAATATCGGTATCGGCCCCCGAACCATTGACGATGCGCCCGTCTTTCTCGACGCGCACCGTCACCTCGCCCTGCGCATCCGTGCCGCCAGTGATATTGTTCACTGAATACAGCGTCAAGGCCGATGCGCTTTGCACGATAAGCTCAATACCCTTAAACACTGCATCCACCGGCCCGCCGCCTGCCGCATCGACGGTGTGTTCCACGCCATCGACGCTTAACACCAGATGCGCATGGGGCACTTCGCCGGTTTCGGAGCACACTTTAAGCGCCACCAAACGCAAGGTTTCCTCGGCCTCTTCGACCACGCCGGAGACCAGCGCCTGCAAGTCTTCATCAAAAATCTCGCGCTTTTTGTCCGCAAGCTCTTTGAATTTGGCAAACGTCGCGTTCAACACCTCTTCGCTCTCTAAAACAATGCCCAATTCCTGCAAGCGTGTGCGGAAGGCATTGCGCCCCGAGAGTTTGCCCAAGGTGAGTTTATTCGCCCCCCAGCCCACATCTTCGGCGCGCATGATTTCGTAGGTTTCGCGGTGCTTGAGCACGCCGTCCTGATGAATGCCAGACTCATGTGCAAAAGCATTCGCGCCGACAATCGCCTTGTTCGGCTGCACCGGGTAACCGGTAATGCTCGACACCAGCTTGGAGGTCGGCACCAACTGGGTCGCATCAATGCCAATCTCCAGCGGATAAGCATCGCGGCGGGTGCGCACCGCCATCACCACTTCTTCCAACGAGGCATTGCCGGCACGCTCACCCAAACCGTTAATTGTGCACTCGACCTGACGCGCGCCATTGCTCACCGCCGCCAAGGAGTTGGCCACGGCCATGCCCAAATCATTGTGGCAATGCGTCGACCAAATCACCTTGTCGCTATTCGGCACGCGCTCAATCAACTCACGGAAGCGTGCGCCCCATTGATCGGGCACGGCATAGCCCACGGTATCCGGCACGTTCAGCGTCGTCGCTCCGGCTTGAATCACGGCATCAAAAATGCGCACCAAAAAATCCATATCCGAGCGCACCGCATCTTCCGCCGAAAACTCGACATCATCGGTATATTCACGCGCCATTTTCACCGCACGCACCGCCGCCTCGACCACCTGATCGGGCGACATGCGCAGCTTTTTTTCCATATGAATGGGGCTTGTGGCAATAAAGGTATGAATCCGCCCGCCGCGCCCATGCGCAACAGCCGGACGAATCGCCTCGCCCGCCGCACGAATATCCTTTTCACTGGCACGCGCCAAAGAGCAGACAATCGAGCCTTTAACCGTTTCGGCAATGGCTTTAATCGACTCAAAATCACCCACACTTGCTGCCGCAAAACCCGCCTCAATTACATCGACTTTCATGCGCTCAAGCGCACGCGCAATGCGGATTTTTTCCTCGCGGGTCATGGATGCGCCGGGGCTTTGTTCGCCATCACGCAAGGTGGTGTCAAAAATTATAAGTTGCGGGTTGCTCATGGCGCTCTTCCTCAATGTTCGGTATTACGACCCGCCCAATTCATATTGGGCGGGTGATCAAATTCTTGGGCTGTATCGAATACGTATTTTGAGGCCTCGCCAGGCGCAAGAGAATTACATGCCGCAAGGCAGCAGCAGTCGTAAGGCATGTGACTTGCCTAGGGTGAGTCCAACATTAAAGCGAGGTGATGGAATATTCATGGTTTGAATATAAGGGCAATGCCCTAGCTTAATCAAGCCGAGGGCGCTTTTAACATACGCCGCGCCAATACATACAAGGGCGCAGAAAGGGCGTACACCAAGAAAATGCCCCACAGGGTGAAGGCAAAATCACGCGCCGCCAGCGCAAAAACCACGATAATCAGCGGCACACTCAAATACGACACCCGCTTGCGCCAATCAAAACCCTTAAAACTGTAATACGGCAAGCTGCTAACCATTAAAAGCCCGGCGCTGACCGTCAAAACCCATGCGCAGCCGGCAAAATCGGCCGCCGGAATGCTATGTTCTTCGCCGAACCACACCATGCCCATCACCAACGCGGCTGCGGCTGGGCTTGCCAAACCAACAAAAAAATTCTTGTCCGTCGTGTCCACCTGCACATTAAAGCGCGCCAAACGAATCGCCGCACCCGCGACATAGACAAACGCACCAATCCAGCCCCAGCGCCCCTCAATCCCCGATAATGCCCACAAATACACCACCAAAGCGGGCGCAACTCCAAAAGCAATCACATCGGAGAGCGAGTCATATTGCACACCAAAATCACTCTGCGTGTTCGTCATACGCGCCACGCGACCATCCAGCGTATCGAACACCATCGCCAAAAACACCGCCATCGCCGCATGCTCAAACTTGCCTTGAGTAGCAGCAATCATGGCGTAAAAGCCGCAAAATAAACCCGCCGTGGTGAGCAAATTGGGCAGTAAGAAAATCGCCTTAGTGCGCTGAGGTTCAAACACTTCGTTGTCTTTGTGGTTCATGGTGAGTTTGCATCTTCAAAAAATGGCGTGAAGTTTAACCCGGAATAGCTTTTGCAAACTCACGCCCAAAAAAAAGGCCGCAACACGCGGCCTTTTTTGCGTTAGGGAAGCACTGATTTATTCGTCATTGCGAGGAGCATAGCCACGTGGCAATCCATAGACTGTTGATTCTTATGGAGTTATAGATTGCTTCACTACGCTCGCAATGACGGTTCATGAATTATTCAGCGCCTCATTAGCAAAACGTTAATCAGTTCTTGGTCTGGTCAACAATCTTGTTTTTAGTAATCCACGGCATCATTTCGCGCAGCTTACCGCCAGTCACTTCAATCGGATGCTCGGCAATCTGGCGACGACGTGCGGTCATTGATGGATAGTTCAAGCGGCCTTCTTGAATAAACATCTTGGCATATTCGCCGTTTTGCACACGCTTGAGCGCATTACGCATGGCGGCGCGAGATTGCTCGTTGATAACCTCAGGGCCGGTCACATACTCGCCATACTCCGCGTTGTTAGAGATGGAGTAGTTCATGTTGGCAATGCCGCCTTCGTACATCAAATCTACAATCAACTTCAGCTCATGCAAGCACTCGAAATAGGCCATTTCGGGCGCATAACCCGCTTCGGTCAGGGTTTCAAAGCCCATTTTTACCAACTCAACCGCGCCACCGCACAGCACGGCTTGTTCGCCGAACAGGTCGGTTTCGGTTTCATCTTTGAAGGTGGTTTCGATAATGCCGGTACGACCGCCGCCCACGCCGGAAGCGTAAGACATGGCGGTAGCACGCGCGTTACCCGAAGCATCTTGATGCACCGCGACCAAATCCGGCACACCACCACCGCGCACAAACTCAGAACGCACGGTGTGACCCGGAGCTTTCGGCGCAATCATAATCACGTCCAAATCCTTACGCGGAACGATTTGGTTGTACAGAATGCTAAAACCGTGGGCAAACGCCAAAGTCGCACCTTGCTTCAAATTGGGTTCAATCGCACGGGTATAAATATCGGCTTGGAACTCGTCCGGAGTCAGCATCATCACCACATCCGCCGCCGCAACCGCTGCAGGAACATCCATGACGGTCAAACCTTCGTTTTTCGCCTTGATGGCAGAGGATGAGCCCTCACGCAGACCTACAATCACTTTCACGCCAGAATCACGCAGGTTCAGCGCGTGGGCATGGCCTTGTGAGCCGTAACCGATAATGGCGACGGTTTTGGCACGGATAATTGAAAGGTCACAGTCTTTGTCGTAATACATTTGCATAAAAAGCTCCTAAAAATAAAAAGTTAGCCACAGAGGGCACAGAGAAAAAGAAAAATTGCCTTAGATACTCAATTAGGGCTTACACAAAACGTGGATTTAACCCCCTCTCCCCTCGTGGGAGAGGGTCGGGGAGAGGGGGTGCAGCCTTTGCCAGAACATGGATTTGCGCCAACTTCCCCACCCTCTCCCCAACCCTCCCCCGTCAAGGGGGAGGGAGTAAAACAAGCAATCTGCATATGTCCTGTGAATGTAACCGTCATTGCGATGCCAGAGGCCATGGCAATTCATGCGGCAATCATCGTAGCCTTGGATTGCTTCGCTACGCTCGCAATGACGAATAAATCAGTGTCTCCCTAGGCTGACTTTAGATCTGCCATGAACGTGACCTAAAGAAAACCCGCGTCCTAAGTAGAAAAAATTAAACCGACATGCCTCGCGCACCACGCGACAGCCCCAAAGCCCCCGTGCGCGCCATTTCGATGACCGGAATACTGCCGATGGCATCCATAAACGCATCCAGACGTGCGCCGGGCCCTGTGATTTGCACCACATAGCTTGCGTCGGTCACATCGAGGATCTGCCCACGGAAAATTTCCGCCAAGCGGAAGACTTCATCGCGCTGTTCGCCGGTGGCTTGCAGTTTGATAAGCATCATTTCGCGCTCGATATGCGGTGCGTCCTGAATATCTTGCACTTTGACCACATCAATCAGCTTATTCAACTGCTTGATAATCTGCTCGATAATCTGGTCATCGCCGTGCGTGACAATGGTCATGCGCGACAAGGTTGCATCGTGGGTCGGCGCAACGGTCAAAGATTCGATATTGTAACCACGCGCAGAAAAAAGCCCTGCCACACGCGACAGCGCGCCGGCTTCGTTTTCCATCAGTAAAGAGATGATATGCCGCATGTTTTACACCAAAATCATTTCGTTAAGACCTGCGCCCGCCGGAACCATCGGATAGACGTTTTCGGTCGGTTCGGTTCTAAAATCCATAAACACTAGACGATCCTTGAGCTTAAAGGCCTCGCGCTAAGCACC
>JBFXGB010000047.1:0-15946 GCA_050178405.1 Halothiobacillaceae bacterium | reverse complement strand
CTACCGCTGGTTTACGCGCATCTACCGCAAGCCTTGCGCGAACGTGTCGTGCTGACGGTGTTGCTCTCCCCTGAATTGCGTACTGATTTTGAAATTCACATGGCGGGCTGGCTGGGTGGGCAAGCTGGGGCGGAGGCCACGCCTATTTTGCCTGCGGTTTTGGCCATGCCGCCTGCACAGGTGTTGTGTGTGCAAGGGGTCGATGAGGGGCAGGCAAGTTTATGCAGTCAGCCCGGCTTGACGCAGGCCGGGGTTGAGGTACTAAAGCTCCCCGGAGGACATCATTACGATAAAGACTATGCGGCACTGGCGGCGCGGATTGTGTTGGCGGTGCGTCAACGACATCTTAAAAACTGTTCAAAGTCTCGCTGAGTGGCTCAAAAATTTTTCGTAGCCCGGGTGTCAACCCGGGGCAGGCTTGGGCATCGGCACGGCTTCCCCGGATTCTCGCTTCGCTTCATCCGGGCTACAGGGTCAAAAGAGACTTTGAGCAGGTTCTTAAAGCTGCGCCTTAACCCATTAGCTCGCGCAAGGCTTGGGTATTGGGGCGCACGCCGCGCCAGACATAAAAACTTTCTGCGGCTTGTTCGAGCAACATGCCTAAGCCATCCAGTGCCTTGGATGCGCCATGGATTTTTCCCCAGCGTTGAAAGGCGGTGGGCTCAGTGCCATAAGCCATGTCGTAGACCACGCCGCCTTGGGTGAGTAGGTTGTCAGGCAGCGGTGGCAATTCGCCGCTTAGGCTGGCGGAGGTGCCGTTGATAATGATTGTGAAGTTTTTGTCCTTGAGTTCATCGTAGCCGCAGCCGTGGATTGAGCCCAAATCAGCAAAGTCATGCGCAAGCTGTTGTGCGCGCTCGGCGTTGCGATTGGCTATGGTGAGGCTTGCGGGGCGTTCGGCGAGCAAGGGGGCGAGTACGCCGCGTACGGCACCGCCTGCGCCGAGGAGCAGGATGTTGGCGTCTGATAACGTGACATGCTGTTGGGTTAGGTCGCGCACCAGGCCGACGCCATCGGTGTTGTCGCCTAGAATGCTTCCATCATTTTGAAAAATAAGAGTGTTGACCGCGCCAGCGCGTTGGGCACGGGGTGTTAAGTGATCGGCAAGGGCGTAGGCTTCGAGTTTGAAGGGTACGGTGACGTTAAGCCCTTTGCCGCCTTGAGCGCGGAAGTCGAGGACGCTTTGGCGGAAGCCATCCAAGGGGGCAAGCAGGCGCACATAGTCCATGTTTTGCTTGGTCTGGGCGGCAAAATGGGTGTGAATGCTGGGCGATTTGCTGTGCTGTATGGGGTTGCCGATGACGGCGTAATGGTCGATATTCATTTCTTGAGTTTTATTGCACTTTTATAGCTTTTAGCTATGGATTGTAAGAAAAAATTCAATTTCTCAGCAGAGCGTTTGCAGTCTAATCTTGGCATGAACTCCAAAAGCGTTGGGGATGTTTGTAAAACTTTATTTTAACTTTATCGAGGTGTGCATCATGTTTGAAAGTCGTGAAGGTCAGAAAGTACCGAATGTTGTGTTCCATACCCGCCAGAACAATGCGTGGGTAGATGTTACGACGGATGATCTGTTCAAGGGTAAGACCGTCATTGTGTTCTCCTTGCCGGGGGCGTTTACGCCGACCTGTTCATCCAGCCATGTGCCGCGTTTTAATGAGCTAGCGCCGCTGTTTTTCGAGCACGGGGTGGACAGCATTGTTTGTATGTCGGTCAACGATACTTTTGTAATGAATGAGTGGGCAAAAGATCAAAACGCACCGCATATCACGTTTATTCCTGATGGTAACGGCGAGTTTACCGAAGGTATGGGCTTGTTGGTGGATAAGGACGACTTAGGTTTTGGCAAGCGTTCATGGCGCTATTCGATGCTGGTGCGCGATGGCGTGATTGAGAAGATGTTTATCGAGCCAAATGTGCCTGGGGATCCCTATGAAGTCTCCGATGCCGATACGATGATGGATTACCTTGCGCCGGGCGCAAACAAGCCGGCTTCGGTGTTGGTGTTTAGTCGCGACGGTTGCCCGTTCTGCGCGCGCGCCAAGGGCATGTTGGCCGATGCGGGTATGGTTTACGATGAAATCACTGTAGGCGGCGATGAAGTGACCATTCGTGGTTTGCGTGCCGCGACCGGGCGTGAAACCGTGCCGCAGGTGTTTATCGACGGCAAGCATATCGGCGGTTCGGATGATTTGGCGGCGTGGTTTGCGGCCAAGTCATAAGCCTGACATAGACTTGGGTTCATGATGAATCCACCGGGCGGCTTTAAACGCCGCCCGATCTATTTTTAGCATTCTCAGAGGACAAGGTAATGAGTACACCCACGGGTTTTGATTTGATTGTATTGGGCGGCGGCAGTGGCGGGTTGGCGGCGGCGGAGCGTGCGGCTCAACTGGGTAAGCGTGTGCTGCTGATCGAGCCCCATGCTTTGGGTGGAACCTGCGTCAATCTGGGGTGCGTGCCCAAAAAATTGATGTGGTATGGCTCGCAAGTGGCAGAAAGCCTACGCAATGCGGCGGGCTTTGGCTTTGATGTCGATGTGAAAAGTTTTTCCTGGAAAACGCTGGTGGATGCGCGCCGCGCTAGGGTGAAAGGCATTGGCGACTGGTGGGAAGGCTATGCTACGAAGGATTTGGGGATTACCTTGCTCAAAGGCCGTGGGCGCTTGGTCGATGCCAAAACGGTTGAGGTGGATGGCGCGCAATTCACCGCGCCGCATATTGTGCTGAGTACCGGAGGCCATCCGTTTGTGCCGCCCGTTCCGGGTGCGGAATTGGGCATTACGTCGGATGGGTTCTTTGCGCTGGATGAGCAGCCTAAGCGTGTGGCGATTTTGGGCGGCGGTTATATCGGCGTGGAAATTGCGGGCTTGATGCGCTCATTCGGCTCGGAAGTGACGGTGGCGGATATTGCGCCGCACATTTTGATGCCGTTTGATTTGATGTTGAGCGAAACCTTGAGCGAGCACATGCGCCATGAAGGCATCGAGTTGCGTATGCCGTTCCGCACGGCGGGCTTACGCAAAACCGATGTCGGTATTCTGATCGATGGTGCAGACGGCGAGGCGCTAGGACCGTTTGATTGCGTCATCTGGGCGGCGGGCCGCAAGCCAAATACGCAAGGTATTGGCTTGGAGGCGGCGGGCGTTGAGGTGCAGCCCAACGGTTTTGTGCCCACCGATGAATACCAAAACACCAATGTTGCCGGGGTGTATGCGATTGGCGATATGACCGGACGCTTGGCCTTGACCCCAGTGGCGGTGGCGGCCGGGCGGCGTTTGATGATGCGTTTGTTTGCCGGGCAATCCGAAGCCAAACTGGATTACAACAATGTTCCAAGCGTGGTGTTTTCACATCCGCCGATGGGCAGCGTGGGCATGACTGAAGCGCAGGCGCGGGAAGCATTCGGTGCAGAGGTGACCATCTATCAAACCGATTTCACGCCCATGAAGTACGCCATGGCGGCGCACAAAGCACCCACCGCCATGAAGCTCGTCTGTGCGGGGGCGGATGAAAAAGTGGTCGGGATTCATATCATTGGCGATGGCGCAGATGAGATGTTGCAAGGCTTTGCGGTGGCGGTGAAAGCAGGGCTGACCAAGGCGGATTTTGATAACACCGTGGCGATTCACCCCACAAGCAGCGAAGAGCTGGTGACGTTGAAAGTGCCGAATCCTGCGCCATGATTTGATTGGGTAGCCCCTAACGAAAAATGCCGGAACTTAAGTCCGGCATTTTTATTGCTGCAATAAAAACAGAGTTTATCGCGCTGGGTAGGGCCCTGCGTTTTTCTGTTCAGCGGCTTGTTTGACCGCCATGTCGCTTTGGAATTTAGTTCTCGTAGCCCGGGTGCTAACCCGGGGGGGGGGCTTGAACATCGGCACGGCTTCCCCGGATTCTCGCTTCGCTTCATCCGGGCTACAGGTCAAAAAGACTTTGAACAGCTTCTAAGCCAAGACGAAAAATGCCGGAACTTAAGTCCGGCATTTTTATTGCTGCAATAAAAACAGAGCTTAACGCGCTGGGTAGGGTCCTGCGTTTTTCTGTTCAGCGGCTTGCTTGACCGCCATGTCGCCTTGGAACTTAGCCTTTTCAGCCAATTTTGTGGCCTTGGCATAATCACCCGCAGCCGCGGCTGCTTCAGCTTGCTTTACCAAATCTTCTTTGTAGAACCATTGATTGTTGACCTTTTTAGCTGCCGCTTGCGCGGTTTTGGCCTCAGCGAGTGCTTTTTCATAAGCATCCGCAGAGCCAGTAGATGCAGGGGTGCTGGCACAAGCGGTCAAAATGGCGAGTGTCGCGGCAATGGATAAAGTCTTGAGCGTGGTGCGTGGGTTCATCGTAGATCCTCATGGGTTGATGTTTGGGGCGAATGAATACTTATCGTTATTCGACTGACTCCAACATTAAGTTTACCGGGCATGGGGCAATCCTTATAATCGCAAAAATTGTTGCAAAGGAAAGTCTATCTTATGGTTCGCATTCTTGAAGAAGGCCTAACCTTCGACGACGTACTCCTCGTCCCCGCGCATTCGGTGGTTTTGCCGCGCGATGTGTCCTTAATGACACGCTTTACGCGTGACATCACGCTGAATATCCCTATGGTGTCTGCGGCGATGGATACAGTCACCGAAGCCGCCCTTGCGATTGCTCTCGCCCAAGAAGGCGGCATCGGCATTATTCACAAAAATATGTCTGCCGAACAGCAGGCGCGGCATGTGCGTAAAGTAAAGAAGTACGAAAGCGGTGTCATTAAAGACCCGATTACGGTCACGCCGCACACCACGATTCGTGAAGTCAATCAAATGGCGCGCTTGCACAATATCTCCGGCTTTCCGGTCGTGGATGGGGTGAATTTGCTGGGCATTGTTACGCATCGTGATTTGCGCTTTGAAACCCAGCTCGATGCGCCGGTGAGTACAGTCATGACCGGGCGCGATAAGCTGGTCACCGTGCAAGAAGGGGCGAGTCGAGATGAGGTGCTTGGGCTGCTGCACAAGCATCGCATTGAAAAAATCCTCGTCGTGAATGATGCGTTTCATCTGCGTGGCATGATTACCGTCAAAGATATTCAAAAGTCCACCGATTTTCCGAATGCGTCCAAAGACAGTGCGGGCAGCTTGCGCGTCGGAGCGGCGGTCGGTACGGGGGCAGATACCGAAGCGCGTGTTGCGGCCTTGGTCGAGGCTGGCGTGGATGCGATTGTGGTCGATACCGCGCATGGTCACTCGCAGGGCGTGTTGGATCGGGTACGTTGGATTAAACAAACCTATCCGCAGGTGCAGGTGATCGGTGGCAATATCGCCACGGCACAGGCCGCGCTCGATTTGGTCAAGGCGGGGGCGGATGGCGTTAAAGTCGGCATTGGCCCGGGTTCGATTTGCACCACGCGCATTGTGGCGGGTGTGGGCGTGCCACAAATTACGGCGATTAGTAATGTGTCCAAAGCGCTGGAAGGCACGGGTGTGCCGATGATTGCCGATGGCGGGATTCGTTTTTCCGGCGATTTGGTCAAGGCGATGGTCGCAGGCGCGAACTGCGTAATGGTCGGCGGCATGTTTGCCGGTACGGAAGAAGCGCCGGGTGAGGTTGAGTTGTTCCAAGGCCGCTCGTACAAAGCTTATCGCGGTATGGGTTCGATTGGTGCGATGCAGCAAGGCTCGTCCGATCGTTATTTCCAAGGCGAAAACGCCGCCGACAAACTCGTGCCGGAAGGCATTGAAGGCCGCGTGCCCTACAAAGGCCCGATGGCGGCGATTGTGCATCAACTCATGGGCGGCTTGCGTTCGGGCATGGGGTATGTCGGTTGCGCGGATATTGAGCAGCTACGCACCAAGCCATCGTTTGTGCGCATTACCTCGGCGGCACTGCGTGAAAGCCATGTGCACGATGTACAAATCACCAAGGAAGCGCCTAACTACCGCATGGATTGATTCCGTAGGTCGTTAAAGCTTTTTGCCACAGAGGCCACAGAGCACACAGAGTTAAAACCACCCGTTCATTCTCTAGTGTGCTCTGCGTTCTCTGTGGCTTAATTTTTTTAAGTTTTTTCGGATTTTCTCCATGCACCTAGACATTCATTCCGACCGCATCCTGATTCTCGATTTCGGTTCGCAATACACCCAACTCATTGCCCGCCGTGTGCGTGAAGCTGGGGTATTTTGCGAACTGCACCCGTGGGACATGGATGAGGCCGCGATTCGCGCTTTTGCGCCTAAGGGCGTGATTCTTTCCGGTGGCCCGGAGTCGGTCACCGAAGACAACCCGCCGCGTGCGCCGGACATGGTGTTTAGCCTCGGTGTGCCCGTGCTGGGCATTTGCTACGGAATGCAGACCATGGCGGCGCAGCTCGGCGGCAAGGTGGAAACCAGCGACCATCAAGAATTTGGCTTTGCGGCAGTCCGCGCACGCGGTCACACTGCCTTGCTCAAGGATATTGAAGACCACACCACCGCCGAAGGCTTTGGCTTGCTGGATGTCTGGATGAGCCACGGTGATCGAGTGGTGGAATTGCCCGCAGGGTTTAAGCTCATGGCCAGTTCCGACGGCGCGCCGATTGCGGGCATGGCGGATGAAGCGCGACATTATTACGGCGTGCAATTCCATCCGGAAGTGACCCACACACGCCAAGGGATGCGCATCCTCAATCGTTTTGTGCATGAGATTTGTGGCTGCCAAGGTTTGTGGACAGCGGCGAATATCATCGAAGAAAGCATTGCCAAAATCCGCGCTCAAGTCGGCAACGATGAAGTCATTCTAGGTCTGTCCGGCGGGGTGGATTCCTCGGTGGTGGCGGCCTTGCTGCATCGCGCCATTGGCGACCAACTCACCTGCGTGTTCGTGGACAACGGCCTGCTGCGCCTGGATGAAGGCGATCAAGTCATGGCGACGTTTGCCAAGCACATGGGCATTCGCGTGATTCGCGTGGATGCTGAACAGCGTTTTTTAGACGAATTGGCAGGCGAGTTTGATCCTGAAGCCAAGCGCAAGATTATCGGCCGCGTGTTTGTGGAGATTTTTGAAGAAGAATCCAACAAATTGCCGAATGCCATGTGGCTGGCGCAAGGCACGATTTACCCGGATGTAATTGAGTCTGCGGGCAGCAAAACCGGCAAGGCGCACGTTATCAAATCGCACCACAACGTCGGCGGTTTGCCCGCGCGCATGCGTCTCAAACTGCTCGAACCGCTGCGCGAATTGTTCAAGGATGAGGTGCGCAAACTGGGGCTAGAGCTTGGTTTGCCGTATGAAATGGTCTATCGCCACCCCTTCCCAGGCCCAGGTTTGGGTGTGCGTATTTTGGGCGAGGTCAAAAAAGACTACGCCGACCTTTTGCGCAAAGCCGATGCGATTTTTATCGAAGAATTGCGCAAGCACGACTTGTACGACAAAACCTCACAAGCGTTTGCGGTGTTTTTGCCGGTGCGCTCGGTGGGCGTGATGGGCGACGGGCGGCGGTATGACTATGTGGTGGCGCTGCGCGCGGTCGAAACCGTCGACTTTATGACCGCACGCTGGGCGCACCTGCCTTATGATTTTCTTGATGTGGTCTGCCGCCGTATCGTCAACGAAACGCGCGGCATTTCCCGCGTGGTGTATGACATTACCGGCAAGCCGCCGGGGACGATTGAGTGGGAGTGAATATCCCAGCCTGAGTGGCTGGGTTTAGGGTGTATGGATGAACCCAAAATAAAACGCCGCATGATTTCATGCGGCGTTTTATTTCTACTAAGGTTTGAGCTAACAGGCGTGCAAGAGTGACGCGAAGAGCCTCTTTTGCACGCCCGTGTTGAGCGAATTGCTTAGCGGCATGTAGCCTAGCCTTCATGCAGTTCAGCTTGTCCGAAGAGATATTTACCTGTGAGCCAAACCGATCTCCCGAAGTTGCGTATAAGTTGCTCACCTTGCCTTAGGTGCGATCTGCTTTGATCAATGCCTGCAAGCTTGATGGCATCTGCAACTTTTGATCCAGTCGGATGTGCATCACCAACGCGCATATCATAGGCTCCAGCAATTTCGGCAAAAACTTGGCGGGCCTTATCAGCCCCAACCTTTTGGGACAAAACATCTTGCAGCAGTTTGTTTGAACCAAGCTTTTCTTTCTCCGCGTGGGTTGAAAGTTTGCGAAGGTCGCGAGTGTTGAGTCGGTCTGAGAACACGCGGACAAGCTCTTTCGCCAGCCTTAGCAATGACGCCTGGTCCCTGCTGTGGAAACGAGATATCTGCTGCATAGCCAATTCGTCATCGATAACGTGGCTGAACAAGTCAATCCCGAAATTGTCGCGGAAGCCTTGCTCGAGCAGTCGCATGCTCCCAAAGAACATCTCCTCAACCGCATGTGTAGACGCCGGTTTGGTCTTGACTTGCGCTGATAGCAATTCTCCTGAGACCTTACCGTCAGGCGCAACGTTATGGGCTGCCCAGATATGCTGCTCCCAAGCTGGGAGACGAGCGATGTCGTAGGCGTAGACCGTCAGTAAGTCAGCAGAATTGATACCGAAGTGCGTGGGGTAGGCGGAAGTCGAGCAAATAGCACCAGTCTCTGCCGTGTACCACTTCAGCGCGAAGCCACGGTGGCCTAGAAGGTCGGTCACTACACTTGAACGAAACCAAAGCCATCGACCAATATCCTCGTTATCCAATTCGGATGAGGACATGCGTTTTCCGTCAGTCTCGACAATAAACTGAGGGAGATTTGCGTCTACATCTCCACGAACGCGGATGCTTTGTGATTGATGTTCAATCCATTCATCTCGCCAGAACTCACCCTCAATCCGAACACCTTCATAACCGCCACGTTGACCTTGCGAGATCTCATGGCCGGTGTTGTGGTCATTTTCTGGCCCCATCACAGGTGCGTCTTCATCTTCATCGACATCCGTTCTCCACGCACGGAACATCGCCCAACTTCCTCCAAAGACGTCATTAATATCGCGGATTCGGAGCTCAAATCGGCCTCCGGCTCGCTCCTCTTGAAATTCTGTTAGTTCTGCGTACTCACTGCCTTCAAGCAATGGCACGTTTTCCACTCTTTGGCGGTAACAAGAGAGGCGAAGTGAAAGGTTTCTTGCGGCCAAATAGTCAAGGAGAAACTCTCGCTTGATCTCGATCAGTCGATGTTCGCCTCTTTCGTTGAAACTTTCGCGGACTACTACAACAAAATCCTCTTCAGGCCTAACCCAGTTCGCTTCCTCTTTTATCAGGCGGAGCGCAACCACCAGATCAGGATTCAATATCCATTGTTTTCCGCCCACGACAGGCTGAGGATGTTCGAAGACGAGGTTAACGCCTATTGGTTCCTTGTCGTTGTACTGAAATTGATCAATGGGTGCGTAATAGCCATCTTCGTAAGCATAAGGCGCTACGGTATGCCCTATTCCAATATCACTCCAGCCTAGGCGCTCCTCCACCAATTTCCGATGCTCTGGCGGAAATGCAGCAGACCCACAACCAAAATAGTCGCCGATGTAGCCTACGTTTTTTACATTTCCCTTCTCGTCATTTATTGATGCCCTCAACGGAACCCAAGTCGCGTTGGAGAATGCTCGGCGGTTTTCTTTTGTTTGGGTAATCCAATCTTTATTCATATCAAATCCTCTGCCATCAACTCGTCGTAATCTCGGTTCCTGCCGTATAACTCAATAAGAACTTGCCGTGTAACAAATCTGGTGATGAGACAAGTTCTTGATTTGACAAGGAGGCCTGTCTGTTATGGCGGTGAAGTCTGCTGACAAGCACGGCGCTGCTGCGCCACGTTTGCTTGATGGGGTGAGGACGCGTTTTCGAGCTAGACATTACAGCTTGCGCACTGAGTATCTGCACTGGAACAATCGCTTCATCTTTTTCCGTGACCATCTACATCCTCGGGCTATGGGGGGGCGGTGGTCGAGAAATTTTCCTTGTATCCGCTGTGAAGGATCATGTTTCGTCATTGACGCAAAATCAAGCTTTAGCCGCGCTGCTTTTTCTCTGCTGGGAAGTGCTGTCCGTTGATTTGCCGAGGCTGGACGGTCTGACATGCGTCAAGCCGCATGAGCGTCTTCCTTCCGCTTGCAAGACTTATGCTAACCCGTATACTGTCCGTACATTACAAGAGGCGTACATCATGGGAACCATAGTTAAGGAGGAGCGTATCGAAGTTCGTCTGGCTTCGGCAGAGAAGGAGCGGATTCGCCAGGCCGCCATCCTGTCGCACCTGAATATCAGCGAATTCGTTCTACGCGCTGTGCGTAGCGTTGCCGATGAGACCTTGGCATCGCAGACGCGCTTTGTTCTGTCCGAAGATCAGATGAATGCGTTTTACGCGGCGCTTGATCAACCGGCTCAATCGATTCCGCGTCTGAGAGAATTGCTCAAGAAACCGAGCGTCTTCGAAACTCAATGACGTTGCTGCTACGAGGCCCCGAGCTTCTGACCGAGGCTCATGACGTTGCCGGATTCGACTGCGGCAACGCAGCGCTCAACCGCTTCCTGCATCGGCATGCTTTGCAGAACCAACGCAACCAGAGTGCCCGAACCTATGTTGCCCTGCGAGGCGAAGCGCGTGTTATCGGCTATTACTCGCTGGCCGCGGCCTCGGCGGAATACGATGTTGTCCCGGCGCGAATTACCAAAGGGTTGGCACAGCATCCGATTCCACTCACCTTATTGGCCAGGTTGGCCGTGGATCGAGCCGAGCAGGGGGCGGGTATCGGGGCGGGACTGCTCAAGGATGCGTTGAAGCGGTTTCTTCAGGCTCAGGCGATCATTGCAGCGCGAGCTTTGGTTGTGCATGCCAAAGATGAACAGGCGGTCGAGTTTTATCGGCATTTTGGATTCACACCGTCGCCGCTGGATCCGTACCACCTGTACCTGATGACCAAGGATATCCATGCGTGCCTGCTGTAGGCGTTGATGGAAACGCGAGGCATCCCTGTCGTATAGTCCGATGCATGCTTCCAGTGTGCGCACAAGCTGATGTGCGTCCGAGACAGAACGCAAAGAAAGTTCATTACAAATCAATGCGCTTACATTTCTGTTGATGATTGAATGGAAATTACGAGGAAAGCATGCTGCGCCTAAACGAGATTAAACTGCCGCTTGAACATCCGCCTGAAGCCTTGCGGGCGGCGATTTTGGCGCGCTTAAAAATTAAAGACTCGGAGCTTTTGAGCTTTGCGATTTTTAAGCGCAGCCATGATGCGCGCAAGAAAAATAACTTGCTGCTGATTTATTCGGTGGATGTCGCACTTAGCGACGAGGCGGCGGTGTTGCAGCGCTTGGCGAATGATCCTCATCTTTTGCCTACGCCGGATATGGCGTATCACTTTGTGGCTCATGCGCCTGACGATTTGCCGCATCGTCCGATTGTGGTGGGTTTTGGGCCGTGCGGGATTTTTGCGGCGCTGGTTTTGGCGCAAATGGGTTTTAGGCCGATTGTGCTCGAGCGTGGTAAGCCAGTGCGCGATCGTACCAAGGATACTTGGGGTTTGTGGCGTAAGTCGGAGCTTAATCCTGAGTCCAATGTGCAGTTTGGCGAGGGAGGGGCCGGGACGTTTTCCGATGGCAAGCTCTATAGCCAAATCAAAGACCCCAAGCATTACGGGCGCAAGGTGATTGCCGAGTTCATTAAGGCCGGTGCGCCAGAAGAAATCAGTTATGTCGCCAAGCCGCATATCGGCACGTTTCGTTTGGTGGGCGTGGTGGAAACCATGCGCCATGAGATTGAGCGCTTGGGCGGCGAGGTGCGTTTTCAGCAGCGCGTGACCGATGTGGTGCTGGAAAATGGGCATATTCGCGGCGTGACGCTTGTCAGCGGCGAAACCCTGCGCAGTGACCATGTGATTCTGGCTTTGGGGCATAGTGCGCGCGATACTTTTGAGATGCTGCACGCACGCGGTGTGTTTATGGAGGCCAAGCCGTTTTCGATTGGTTTTCGTATCGAACATCCGCAATCGTTAATCGATCAGGCGCGATTGGGCGTGAACGCAGGCAATAAGTTGCTGGGTGCGGCGGATTACAAGCTGGTGCATCACGCCAAAAATGGGCGCTCGGTGTACAGTTTTTGCATGTGTCCGGGCGGCACGGTGGTGGCGGCAACTTCAGAAATTGGGCGCGTAGTGACCAATGGCATGAGCCAGTATTCACGCGACGAGCGCAATGCCAATGCGGGGATTGTGGTCGGGATTACGCCAGCGGATTATCCGGGCGGTGTGCTTGCTGGGGTTGAGTTGCAGCGCAAACTTGAATCGCGGGCGTATGTTTTGGGCGGCGAAACCTATGCCGCGCCCGCGCAGTTGGTGGGCGATTTTTTGCAAGGCGTGGCCTCCAGTGGCGTGGGCAGTGTTGAGCCATCGTACAAACCGGGCGTGCATTGGACGGATTTGCAGCCCAGCTTGCCGGATTATGTCATTGCCGCCATGCGCGAGGCTTTGCCTGAATTTGATAAACAAATCAAAGGCTTTGCCATGGCGGATGCGGTGCTGACCGGGGTGGAAACGCGCACATCCTCGCCTATTCGCATGACACGCGGCGAGGATGGTCAGAGTCTTAATATCAAGGGATTATTCCCCGCAGGCGAGGGCGCAGGCTACGCGGGCGGCATTCTTTCGGCAGGGGTGGATGGCATTCGCATTGCCGAGGCGGTGGCGCGGAGTATGTTGTCAAAATAGTCATCGCTTGCAGTTTTGTTGCGAGGCGGCCACGGAATGAGCGAGATATTCGGCATTGTGGCCAAGCTTTCATTAAGCTTGGAAATACTCATTTTTAACAGACATTTTTCATGAATAAAACAGCCCTCGCGCTTGTCATCGCCATTCCTGTGATGAGCTATCCCGTTGCAAGCTGGGTGATTGGCGGTCAGGTGGATGCACTTTTGACCAGGCAATACGCTCAAGTTGATGATAACGAAGTATTTAAGCGTGTGAATCGCACCATCCAGCGTGGTATTTTTAGCTCGGAAGATGTCGTGACTTTTGAGCTCAAGCCCGAGTTTATGGAGCTTTTGCGCGAGGAAGGCGCAGAGCCTCAAACAGCGCTTGAACCTGTGCGTTTGGTGTTTCGAACACACATCCAACACGGTCCATTGCCCGGTTTTTCCAGTATCGGTTTAGGCGCAGCACATACCGAATTGGAGATCTATCATCCGCTTGTCACCAAGCTTTATGGCGGAAAATCTCCATTGATAAGTGATGCGCGCGTTGATTTTTCAGGCACAACCCATGCGCAGATCCGCAGCCCAAGCGTTGAGAATACAAGCGATGGGGTCAAGTTAAGCTGGGCAGAATTTGTGCTGGATGTCACCACCGACCGCACGATGAGCGATTGGCGTTACCAAGGCGGCCTGCCTTTTATTAAGGTGCAGACCGAAGATGGAAGCAGTCATTTGGATATGCAAAATTTGACCTTTGAAGGCCAGCAAAAGCGCCTGTTTGCCGATAACCCCTACCTTTACACCGGCCCGGTCAAAGTCAGCTTGCAACGTTTGGAATCCCAAGGCATGAGCGAAGATCAGCCGCCCATGCGGATGCGCAATATGCTTCTCCAAAGCGATGCCACCGAAAAAGCGGGCTTTATTGATATTACGGCGGGCTACGCGATGGAGTCGCTCCAGCTTGGGGATGCGAGCTACAAAAACGCGCATTTTGATCTTGCCCTGCGTCATCTTGAGGCCAAAGCCTTGGCTGAACTTAATCAGGTTGCACAAACGACAGATAGCGGAAGTGATATAAGCATGTCGCAGCTCAAGCCCATGCTGCGCCCTCTGCAAGTTCTACTGGAAAACAGCCCGGAAATCTCCATTGAGCGCATGGGCGTGACCGCGCCCGAAGGCGAGATTAAGGCAAGTGCCATGGTTAAATTACCCAATGCCCATGTCGGTAATTTGGAAATGGTTGTAGAAAATCCGTTGATGCTTATGGGATTAGCCACAGTGGTTGAAGCCAATGCAGAGCTTGCACTGCCGCAAGCTCTGCTGCTGGCAAACTTGAGCGAAGAACAGGCTGCAATGCTTCCCGCGCTGCTTCAGTCCGGCTATGTGTTGAATAACAACAGTCAGCTTTCGACCCGCATCAGCTACGCCCAAGGCAAAGTATCCATCAATGGCCAGCCGATTGATCTGGGCATGATGCTGGGCATGGGGGCGGGTGAGTAACTTCGTTTACTCGTAAATGCGGTAGCGCAACAACAATCTCTAGTTTTTTCCGCGTGCGCTTTCGCATGTGTCGGATGCTTGTTCATAGTATGGATTTTGAGAAAAACTTTGAATATGAATGACAACGATTGGATGCGCCATGCTTTGCAGCTTGCTTTGCGTGCCGAGGCCGAGGGCGAGGTGCCTGTCGGTGCGGTGTTGGTGCGTGACGGGTTGTTGATTGGCGAGGGCTGGAATCGGCCGATTGGCACGCATGACCCGAGCGCCCATGCCGAGATGTTGGCCTTGCGTGACGCGGCGCAGCGGGTGGGGAATTATCGACTGCCGGGTGCGGTGATGTATGTCACGCTGGAGCCTTGTCCGATGTGTGTGGGGGCGATGATCCATGCGCGGGTGGCGCGGGTGGTGTTTGCTGCGCCGGATAGTAAGACGGGGGCGTGTGGCAGTGCTTTGGATTTGCCGGCGCATCCGAGTCATAACCATCGTTTACTGGTCGAGGGCGGAGTGTTGGCTGAGGAGGCCGCTTCGATGTTACGGGCGTTTTTTCGCGCGCGGCGTGCGAGTGTTCAAAGAGATGTTTAACATTGAGCCTCGGCTGAGGTTCGTGTTGGTTGAGCATCTTGCGCCGTAGTGCGGTGCGAACGCTTGCGTAGGAGCGAACCTTGGGTCGCGATTTCTACACCGATGTAATCGCGACCCAAGGTTCGCTCCTACGCGTCCTCTTATTCGAGCGTCGATAGTGCTTGGTTTTTCCTTGAATCCGGTCTATTGGTAGCTGGGTCTAAATCAGAAAATCAATAAGGCAAAACTATGTCCGATCAATCCCTAGAACAACGCTTGGCGGCAATTGAAGCGCGTTTAATGCAGATTGAGCGGGCGTTGAACGAGCCGCGTGGGGAAATGCCTGCGTCGGGTTCGGCGCGTTCCGTCGCTGTGCCTGTTAGCTCTGCCGTGACTGCATCTTCCGCGTTTGCGGCTATGGGCAATGCGAGTCCGTCGCACGCGCCAATAGTTAAGCCTCCGGCGCGTCGTGAGCACAACGTGGATGCGACTCAGCTTCTTGGTTGGAGTGGCGCGACGGCGTTGGTGTTGGCGGCGATTTATTTGATTCGCTTGGGGATTGATAGCGGCTGGTTGACCCCGGTGCGTCAGTTGAGCCTTGCGGCTTTTGGCGGTGCGGCGTTGATTGTTGGCGGTATTTTATTGCGCCGATTGGATCGTCAATATGCTTCGTTTTTGCCTGCGGCGGGCGTGGTGGTGCTGTTTGCGACGGTGTATGGCGCGCATTTGTACTATGGGCTGATTGGTGGCGAGGCGGCGGCGTTTGGGGTGGTGGCGATTGCTTTGCTTGCGCTCTGGTTGGGGGCGCTGTTTGTCAGCGAGGTGTATGCGCTGTTTGCGGTGCTGGGTTCGTACACCGCGCCTTTGTTTTTGCCTGAGTTGCGCGGCGATTTGGGCGGATTGGTGATTTATTTCACGGTGTGGAGTCTGGCGTTTTCGTGGTATGCGCTGATGCAGCAACGCCGTTCGGTGTATGTGTTGGCGATGTATTTGGCTTTAATCGTGTTTTCGTGGTTGTTCGAGCTGCATTTGCGCGGGCAATGGCAGGGGGCGTTGTTGTTCCAAAGCCTGCAATTTGGCATCTTTTTGAGCGCGGCGGCGATGTTTTCCTGGGGGTATCCCGAATTCTGTGTAACCGGTGTTTAGGTTAATGCAGAGGGATCCTGTCCTCGAATTGGATGGTAAACCGGTTTAATGCGGCTTTCCAATCTCGGATGGGCATGGTCCATTTTTTGCTGATATTTTCCAGCGCCAG
>JBFXGB010000046.1:0-15957 GCA_050178405.1 Halothiobacillaceae bacterium | reverse complement strand
GCTTGATATTCTGTGTGAACGTTTTGCATGGAGCGATTTAACTGTTATTTTCTAATTAAAACATCAACTTAAGTCTCTTAGGTGTTTTTTTGATGCGGTAGGTTCGAGCGTAACAATCCAAATCCCCTATCTGGCTTTTATGCTTACAACCTTGCTCAAGGCGGGTAAAGGCCATAAGCTTTGTCGCAATTATTTTTTAGCCCTTGAGCTCAGATTTTTATGAACGTCAGCACACCCGCCCTGAACCTTGAACAAGCCCGTTTTAACATGGTTGAGCAGCAAGTTCGTCCCTGGGACGTGCTCGATGCGCGTGTTTTGCAAGCGCTGCGTAGTGTTCGTCGTGAGGTTTTTGTTCCACAAGAATTTGCTCAACAAGCCTTTTCTGATGTGATGCTGCCACTTCCTCATGGGCAATACATGATGTCACCGGTGGTCGAAGGGCGTTTGTTGCAAGCTTTATCTGTCAAGGAAGGTGAACGCGTGCTCGAAATTGGAACGGGAAGTGGATTTCTTGCAGCGTGTTTTTCTCAATTGGGCGCTGTCGTAACCAGTGTGGAGATTTTTTCTGAGCTTAGTGAGCAGGCTCAGAAAAAATTAATTAAGGAAGGTTACTCCAACGTTGTGTTAGAAACTGGGGATGCAAGCCAAGGGTGGAACGATCATCATACGTATGATGTCATTGCTATAACAGGTGCGTTACCTTTAATACCTGAAACCTTTAAGACAAAACTCAATGTTGGTGGGCGTTTATTTGCGGTTGTCGGCAAAGAGCCGGCAATGGAAGCTATGCTGTTAACGCGCAACACAGAAAATGACTGGCAAATTAAAAGTTTATTTGAAACTTATCTACCTTATCTTGTGCACGCTAAGCCTAATGTTAAATTCAGTTTTTAATTATTTATTATCAAATTTTTTGAAAAATTTACATGCAAAAATTTAAATATCGTCAATTGATTTCAACGTTTTTTGTTGTTTCAGTTTTAAGTATTTCACTTCAAGTTAAGGCTGAAAACCTGATTGAAGTTTATCTTTTGGCGGAGCAGTTTGATCCAACCTTACGCGCTGCGGCGCAAGCTCGTGCCGCTGCTCGTGAAAATCTACCGCAGGCGCAGGCTAATTTTTTGCCAAATGTGGGATTTTCAGGGAGTTCGGCCTACGCATGGGTAGAGTATCCAACTCAACCTAGTTCAGATTCTGATTCTAATAATTATTCATTAAACCTTAATCAATCACTTTATAACCGCAAAAATTTTGCGCAACTAGATAAAGCCGAACTTGTTGTGCAGCAGGCGGATGTGAATTATGCCGATAGTCAGCAAGACTTAATTTTTCGCGCTACGCAATCGTATTTCGAGGTTTTAAGGGCCGGTGCAGCCTTTAAATTAGCAAAATCAGACCTTGAAGCCGCTCAGAAGCGTTTGGAGCAAACTCAAAAACGTTTCGATGTAGGTCTTATTCCGGTGACGGATTTGGCGGATGCCTTGGCTGCACGCGACCAACGTTCAGCGGCGGTGATTAAGTCACAAAATTCACTGGCCTTTGCTCAAGAGGGTTTGCGAACCATTACAGGGCGCAGCATTGAGCAACTTAATGATGTTTCGGATTCTTTGCGTTTGGCAGAACCTGTGCCTAATGATTTTAAAGAGTGGGTTTCGTTTGCAGAAAAACAAAACTTGAAGTTACAAAGTGCCGAATTGGGCGTGAATATTAATCGAGGTGAGATTGAAGTTCAGCGCTCTGGACATTATCCAACCGTTGATTTAGTCGCATCATATGGTTATCAACAGCCGCCAGTACTGACTAATTTGCCTACGGGAAGAGATAATCATTACTATGAATCGCAGATTGGTATACAGCTCAATGTTCCGCTTTATGCTGGCGGCAGCGTAAGTTCGCGTACTCGTCAGGCCACATATACCTTCCAACAGTCACAAGACCAATATGAAGCGGCTCGTTTGGATACAGTGCGCAATACGACGGATGCGTTTCGTACTGTGAATGCCAAAATTGACGAAGTAAAAGCGTATCAGCAGGGAAAAAAATCCGCTGAGATGCAGCTTGAGGCGAATGAGGCGGGTTATCAGGTCGGTACGAGGACGATTGTCGATGTTATTAATGCGCAAAATCAATTAAGTCTTGCGCTAAGTAACTTAAACAATTCACGCTATGACTATCTTCTAACCACTATTTTATTAAAGCGTTCCGCAGGAACCCTTTCTTTGAGCGATCTTGAACAGTTGCAAAAACAACTCCAATAGATTGTTGTGACGAGCGTGTCTGAATCAAAAAGTCGTGCATTATCTTGGCTGCATCCCCGTCATTGGCCTTTGGTCTTTGGCTTGGGTTTACTTATGCTCGGCGTGCATTTACCGCTTTCTTGGTCGCAGCGAGTGGGTCGAGGCTTAGGGTTATTGGCTTATTTCTTTCTTCCGTCTCGCCGTCATATCGTCCTGCGCAATCTTGAACTCTGTTTTCCAGACTGGTCGGCACAACAGCGGGCTGAAGTTGCTCGGGCTAATTTTGCCTCGACGGGTATGGGTTTGATGGAAGGGGGCTTGGCTTGGTGGGGCTCAAACAAGCGAGTGTTGGATATCAGCCATGTAGAGGGCTTGGAGCACTTCTATGCCGCGCAGCAAGCGGGTTGTGGCGTTTTGGTCTTGGGTGCGCATTTCACGGCCATGGAGTTAGGTGGTCGGATTGCGGCAATGCGTTTGCATGTGAGTACCGTGTACAAAGCGGCAAAAAACCCCTTGTTCAATCACGTAATGCTTGATCGACGTGGGCAATATTTCGACGAACTGATTGCTAATGATAACTTGCGCAAAATGCTTGCCTTGCTTAAATCTGGCGGTGCTTGTTGGTATGGTGCGGATCAAGACTTTGGTGTTGAACAAGGTGTTTTTGCTCCATTTTTTAAAGTTCAAACGGCGACTTTGACGCTCGCAAGTAAAATTACTGAGCGTACTGGAGCGCGCGTTTTATTCAGTTACGTCGAGCGTTTGCCTAAAGCACAGGGATATGTCCTGCATATACGTCAGGTGGAAGATTTTCCCAGTGGGGATTGGGTTAGGGATGCAACGTTATATAACCATATGATTGAAGAGGTGGTACAAAAGGCTCCGGAGGATTACTTTTGGCTGCACCGTCGATTTAAAACAAGACCACCGGGTGAGACTAATCCGTATCTTTGACTTTTGTTGGTGATCAATTTTAATCTGAGGCTTGGTTATGAATCTTTTGTTTTTTCCTCGCACGCCGCAGTTAAATGAAACCGATGTTGATGCCATGCGTCAAACCTTGGGCAATTATTTCCATAGTACGTTTACGCGTTATGAGCAGTTATTTGAAACACTGGTCGGCGATGAAGCTTATTATCACAAGCCGATTACCCTGCGCCATCCTTTGATTTTTTATTTTGGTCATACGGCCACTTTTTTTGTCAATAAATTGATTTTGGTGGGTTTATTGGATCAACGCATCAATCCAAAGTTTGAATCCATGTTTTCTGTGGGTGTGGATGAAATGAGTTGGGATGATTTGTCCGATACCAATTATGACTGGCCAAGTGTTGCGGCTGTACGTGAGTATCGCACTAAGGTGCGTGAAGCCGTGGATTATATTATCCAATCGGCACCTCTGACTTTGCCCATTGATTGGAATCACCCTTTTTGGGCGATTCTGATGGGTATTGAGCATGAGCGTATCCATTTAGAAACATCTTCGGTGCTTATTCGCCAACATGCTTTACATTATGTGCAGCCTCATGCGGCTTTTCCTGTGTGCGGAGATACGGGCATAGCGCCCGATAATCAGCTCGTTGCGGTGGCACAAGGACGGACATGCTTAGGAAAAGAGCGCACCGATACCACCTATGGTTGGGACAATGAATATGGCAAACGTGAGGTCGATGTTGCTGTGTTTGAGGCGAGCCGATATTTGGTTAGTAATCAGGAGTTTTTGGCGTTTGTTGATGCAGGTGGATATGCCGTTGATCGTTTTTGGGCGGCAGAGGGTCTGGGTTGGAGGCAGTTCACGCAAGCGTTGCACCCCACGTTTTGGCGGCGAGAGGGGGAGCAATGGCGTTTGCGTCTTATGACGGAAGAAGTGCCTATGCCTTGGGATTGGCCTGTTGAAGTCAATTATCACGAGGCTAAGGCGTTTTGCGCATGGAAAACGGAGCAGCTTGGGCGACCTGTGCGTTTGCCGAGTGAGGATGAGTGGTATCGGCTTTACGATGTTGCAGGGCTTAGTGAGGTGCCTGAGCATCAGGCGGCGCACGCGAATTTGCACTTGGATTATTTTGCTTCGTCGTGCTCGGTGAACCGCTTCGCTCAGGGTGATTTTTTTGATGTGGTAGGGAATGTCTGGCAATGGACGGAAACGCCGATTTACCCGTTGGAGGGTTTTGAAGTTCATCCGATTTATGATGATTTCACCACGCCGACCTTTGATGGGCGGCATAATTTAATTAAAGGCGGTTCGTGGATTTCGTGTGGTAATGAAACTCGACGCTCTGCACGATATGCGTTTAGGCGGCATTTTTTCCAACATGCAGGGTTTCGTTATGTGGTCAGTCAACATGATCCCGTAATACCGAATATCTATTACGAAACCGATAAACAGCTTGCTGAATATGCCGAGTTTCATTATGGTGCAGAGTATTTTGCTGTGCCGAATTTCCCCAAGGCACTTGCCGATATTGCGATTAAGGCGCTAGCTAATAAGCCTGCATTGAGGGCTTTGGATTTAGGTTGCGCTACAGGTCGTGCCACGTTTGAGTTGGCGCGGCATTTTGAGCATGTAATCGGCGTGGATTTTTCGGCGCGTTTTATTAATTTGGGTGTGCAGCTTGCCGAGCAGGGGACAGTACGCTATTCCTTGGTCGATGAGGGCGAGTTGGTGAGTTATAAAACGGCGCATCTTGCGGATTTGGGTCTGGATGCGCTGCCTGGAAAAGTCGAGTTTTTTCAAGGCGATGCCTGCAATTTGAAGCCGAATCTGACCGGCTTTGATTTGGTGCTGGCGGCTAATTTGATTGATCGTTTGTACAATCCGGCGCAGTTTCTTGAAAGCATTCATACGCGCATGAATCTAGGCGGTGTGTTACTGATTGCCTCGCCTTACACGTGGTTGGAGGAGCACACCCAGCGTGAGCATTGGGTGGGCGGTTTCAAGAAAGATGGCGAGAATTTCACCACGCTAGATGGACTGAAAGCCATGCTGGGCGCGCATTTCCGCGTGTTGGGCGTACCGCAGGATGTGCCGTTTGTGATTCGTGAAACACGGCGCAAGTTTCAGCATTCGGTGGCTGAGGTGACGCTGTGGGAGCGCATCGTGTGAGTGCGTGTTGCCCTGCTGTTGCGTCGCCCTTGGGCGATAACCAAGGCGCAGCGATTTCGTCGTTTGATTTTGACCGCATCATCAACCGCGAAGGCAGCCATAGTGTCAAATGGGATGGTCGTGCGGCCTATTTTGGTACGCAAGATGTCTTGCCCATGTGGGTGGCGGATATGGATTTTGCTGTGCCGCCTGCGGTGCAAGCCGCTCTTGCGGCGCGAGTTGCGCATCCGGTGTACGGCTACACGCTCACTCCGGAGTCGCTTTTTGCAAGCTTGATGGCTTGGCTTGCCACGCGGCATGACTGGATCGTTGAGCGTGAGTGGGTTGCAACCTCGCCTGGGGTGGTGCCTGTTCTGTATGCGGCGGTGCGTGCGTTCACCCAGGAAGGCGAGGGCGTGATTGTGCAGTCGCCGGTGTACACGCCGTTTTTTAACGCGGTGACGGACAATCAGCGTCGGCTGATTCTCAATCCCCTGCGTCTTGAAGAGGGTGCAGATGGTCTGCGTTATGGCATGGATTTTGAGCACTTGGAGCAGTGTGCGGCGGATGGCGGCAAGCTTTTGCTACTTTGCTCTCCGCACAATCCCGTCGGGCGGGTGTGGCGCGAGGATGAGCTGAAGCGTTTGCTGGATATCGCCGAAAAATACGACATGAAGATTGTATCCGACGAAATTCATGCTGATTTGATTTATCCGGGCGGTGCGCGCCATATCCCGATAGCGCGGCTTGAGGATATTCCTGAGCGAGTGATGACCGCCGTTGCACCAAGCAAAAGCTTCAATATTCCAGGTTTAGGATTGGCGTTTATGGTCGTTGCCAACCCTGAATTGCGCAATGCGCTGCGTCTGCAATTCACCCAATTACATATTGAGACGAATAACATTTTTAGCCTTATTGCAGCGGAAGCCGCATATCAGCACGGTGCGGACTGGCTGGATGCGCTCATGGCGTACCTTAAGCAGACACGCGATTTTGTGATGACCTACTGCGCGCAACATCTGCCTAACATTCGTCCGGTGTTTCCAGAGGGCACTTACCTGATGTGGTTGGATTGCCGTGCGCTGGGCTTGGAGGATGCCGCATTGCAGCAGCTTTTTGTGAAAGCCGGGGTGGGTATGAGCCCCGGCATTATTTATGGTCAGGCCGGCGCGGGTTTTATGCGCCTGAACATTGGTGCGCCGCGATCAATGGTCGAGGATGCACTGGAGCGGATGCGTAAGGCGTTAGTCACTTAAACCGTCCAGTCGGCAAAGTCGTTTTGCCGCCAGGCTTCATACACCGTGACCGCAACGGCATTGGATAAATTCAAACTGCGCGAATCGGGCTGCATGGGTAGGCGTAGCCATTGCTCGTGCGGTAGGGCTTGTAGAAACTCGGCGGGCAGGCCGCGTGATTCAGGGCCAAAGACCAGCGCATCCCCCGACTGAAAACGCACCGCAAAAGGCGTGTTGTCCCCTTTGGTGGTCATTGCCCAGACGTGCAAGGGCTGCACAGCGTGCTGGAAGGCTGCCCATGAAGCATGGGTTTTGACCTTGGCAAATTCGTGATAATCCAATCCCGCGCGGCGCAGTTGTTGATGTTCCATGTGAAACCCAAGTGGTTCGATGAGATGCAGCTGCACGCCGGTGTTGGCACATAAGCGGATGATATTGCCGGTATTGGGCGGGATTTCGGGTTCAAATAATACAACGTGCAGCATGGTCAATGTGGGGTGAAAACAATGGGGCATGATATCGCAGCTTGTGCTGATGTCCTTCGCTGTGGCTGGGTCGATTTGAGCAAGCCGGATGTTGTGGCGTATCACGATACGGAATGGGGTGTGCCTGTGCACGATGACCACACGCTATTCGAGTTTTTGGTTTTGGAGTCGGCGCAGGCAGGATTGAGTTGGGTTACGATTTTGCGCAAGCGCGAGGCGTATCGGCAGGCGTTTGATGGCTTTGATGCTTCGATGATTGCGCGTTACGACGCGGACAAGGTGGCTGAGTTGCTCTTGAATGCGGGTATTGTGCGCAACCGTTTGAAGGTGTTGGCGACGATTAGCAATGCGCAATGTTTTTTGTCGGTTCAAGCTGAGTTTGGCAGTTTTGCGGCGTATGTTTGGCGTTTTGTCGGCGGCGTGCCGAAGGTGAATACATGGCACTCGCAGGCGGAGTGCCCCGCGACAACTACCGAGAGCGATGCCATGAGCAAGGATATGCGTCGGCGTGGCTTCAAGTTTATGGGTTCAACCGTGTGCTATGCCTATATGCAGGCGGTGGGGATGGTGAATGACCATATTGTGGGGTGTTTTCGACGCGAAGATATTTTGCGGATCACTTAAAGCGTGCGCATAAAAAAGCAGGGCGCGAGCTTGAGTCGCGTCCTGCCTTTCTTTGACTGGCGGCTTATTTGAAGCTGTAGTTGTAGTTCATGCCCCAGCCGAATTGGCTATGCGACATGGTTAACCCGCTATTCATTATGCCTGTGCCGGTTTGCTCAACGCTTGGTGCGTACATCATGGAGCCGGACAGCGTGTGACCGCCCCCCAAGTCCCAGCCTAGGCCGAGGGTGTAGTGGGTTTCGGTGATGGCGGGGAAAAGATAGTTTAAGGTGTCGGCAGGTACGGGGTTTTTGCCATAGTTGAACCCGGCACGCAAGGCAATTGTCGGGGTGATTTTGTACTGTGTGCCGAGCATATAGACGGTCTGGTCGCTCCAATTCATCGGCATGGACTGGATATTGCCTTCCACGCCAAAATTGAAGTTTTGCATGGTGGTTGACCACATGATTTGCTTGATGTCGGCGGCGATCATCCATTGCTCATTGATGTCCCACGCCATACCGATGGTGTAGGTCTCGGGCCATTGCATATCCACGACACGGAAGTCGGCAGGGACACTCATATTAATGGTGCCGCTGCCAGTCAGGTCGGATATGGAGGTTTTGCTGTGATACGCCGCGCCGAGTGCAAAGTCTTTATTCACTTTGTAATGGATGCCAAGGTTAAAGCCCCAGCCTGTGCCGCTCATTTTTCCATTGAAACGGCTATCGTCGGAAACATCGATGTAAGACATGCTTGCGGGATCGAGCATTTGCATGTCAAGCGATACGCGCCCGTAGTCAATTTGCGCCGCGATGGAGAGCGCATCGTTCACCTCGTAGGCCAGAGGGAGCATGACGCGCAGAAAGCCGAGTTCGGAGCGTTGCGGCAAATTGAGCGCGCCGCCCGTGAGCGCGGCGGTGAAAGCACCATCATATTCTGCGCCCATGCCGCCCTGCGCGGAGATGCCGAAACCGTAGGCAAAGGCGCCATCCTTGCGTATAAGTGAAAGGGATGGCATGACGTAGGTCTCGCCGCTGGAGTGGAAGCTTGGTCCGCCTGCGCCACCGAGTTGTGCGTTGACATCTGGATTCAATACAGAAAAACCTACGCCAATGTCCCAGCCCTCAGGGCGCAGCGTAAGAGTCGCTGGGTTGTTCATGAGCGCGGAATTCCGTGAGTCGTAGGCGGCGGAAGCTCCACCCATGCCACCCGCCTTGGAGCCATAGTTTTCTTGGTTGAGCCCATTGGTTGCATAGGCGGGCGCGGCGGCGAGTGCGGCAAGGACGAACGATAAGCGTGGAAGTTTTTTTGCAATCAACATGACGATGCACCTTTAGAGCGGTTAGCTGCGAGATGCAGCTTAAAACGTAGTATTGAACGCGGGTTCAATAATACCCGAGTAAGCACATCGTATTTTATCCATGTGACAGAATTACTTATGGGAATGCGTGCGTGCCCATGCTTAAACCCAGAGGTCTCTCAGGTCTCGCTTGTGGATGCTTTGAGTTGTGAGAAAAAGGTCAGTGCGCGTTGGCGGCTGTTGGCAAGGTCAACGATGGGCTTGGGGTAATGTACGCCGAGCTTAATCCCCGTACCTTGTAGGACGAGTGCAGGAGCTTCCCAAGGGCGGTGAATCCAGCGATGGGGTAGGCTTGCGATTTCGGGTAACCAGCGGCGGATGTAGTCGCCGTTGGGGTCAAATTTTTCACCCTGCAAGGTAGGATTGAAAACGCGGAAATACGGCGCGGCATCGGCACCGCAGCCTGCCGTCCATTGCCAGCCTTGTACGTTGCTTGCTAAATCAAAATCCACCAGCGTATCGCTAAACCAGCGTTCGCCGTGTTGCCAAGGGATAAGCATGTTTTTTACGAGCAGTGAGGCGGCATTCATGCGTACGCGATTGTGCATCCAGCCGGTGTGCCAGAGCTCGCGCATTCCGGCATCGACGAGCGGGATGCCGGTTTGACCGCGTATCCAGGCTTGCCAATAGGCGGGTTCAACGTCCGGCCATTTCAATACGTCCCAGCGCGGGTTAAGGGGTTCGTGCTGGGTTTTTGGAAAGTGAAACAGCAGGTGGTAGCCAAATTCGCGCCAGCCGAGTTCGCTGATAAAAATGCGCACGGCTTCATCGCTGGTGTTGGGCTGTGTGTGTTGATGATTGCGCACGGCCTGAATGATTTGGCGTGGGCTGATTTCACCAAAAGCAAGGTGTGGTGAGAGGCGCGAGCTACCCGGCTGTGCCGGAAGATTGCGACCTTCAGGATAATTATTGAGATGTTTTTGCAAAAATGTTTGCAGTTGTTGCCACGCGGCGCGTTCGCCGACGTTCCACGTGGAGCGCAATCCTGTGTCCCAAGGGATGCTGGGCAGTAGGCGCAGTGTTTCTATGGGTGCAGAAACAAGCGGCGGTGTGGGCGGGAGTTGTGTGGGCGCGGGGCTGGGCGTGTGGTCGATGCCTTGATTGAGGCAGGCTTTCCAGAATGGGGTGAAGACTTTGTAGGCTTGTCCGCTGCGCGTGTTTTGCCAAGGTTCGAGAAGAAGATGCGCATTGAAGCTTTCGACGCGCAGGCCACGTTCACGCAATGAAAGTTTAATTTTGCTATCACGCGCAAGCTGCGCCGGAGCGTATTGCCGATTCCAATACACGGCGCTTACGCTTGCGCTTGCAATCAAGCTATCGAGCACTTCGTGCGCATGGCCGCTGCGCAGGGTGAGACTTGAGCCGAGTTGACGTAGGTCTTGATCGAGTGCGAGTAGGCTGTGGTGCAGCCACCATGCCGAGGCCGCGCCGAGTTCATCGCCAAGGTTTTCCATCGGTTCGTGAATGTAGAGTGCGATCAGGCGCTGATGCTGGGCGGCGGCGAGTAAGGCCGGATTGTCGCTGAGGCGCAGGTCGCGGCGTATCCACCAAATGGCGGTGTCCTGCAGGATATTTGAGTTCATTTGATATGTCGCCCGCCGTCCACGGGCAGGGTTGCGCCGGTGATGTAGGGGTTGTTGAGCAGGCACTCGATGGCTTGCCATATGACGTGTGCGCCCGGTTCAACGCCCAAAGCCGATTCCGCGAGGCGGCTTTGGCGATAGGCGGCATCGTCGTCTTGGTTGAATAAAATCAGCCCCGGTGCAATGGTGTTGACTTTGATATGCGGTGCAAAGCGCGCCGCAAAGGAGAGGCTAAGGTTTTCCAGCGCGGCTTTGCTGGCCATGTAGGCGGCGTGGAGTGCATCGCCCGTGCGCACGCCAGTGTCGCTGATGTGGATAATGTCGGCGAGGGGCGCAGACCCTGCGCGTAGCAAGTTTTCGCAGGCCAAGTTGATGCGATAAGGCGCATGAACGTGTACATGCAGCATGGCATCAAGCTCTGCGGGGTGTTGCGCAAGATGTGCATCATCCAGCCAGAGCGAAGCGTTGTGAATTACGGCGCGCAGGCTGGCGGCGTGTTGGTGGATGGACTGGATACACGCCGCTATGCCCGCAGCATGGGACAAGTCGGCCTGGATGGCGATGGCTCCACGTGAAACCAAATGCGCAATCGACGGGCGCGGGGTGCGATAGGTGACAATCAGCGGCCAGCCAAGATCGAGGATGCGTTCGGCGTGGTAAAGACCGAGGCGTTGACCGCCGCCGGTAAGCAGAATGGCATTATGGAGCATCGAGTATTCTCATTAGGACTTACGCAAAAGTTGGATTTAGCCCCCTCTCCTCTCGCGGGAGAGGGGTGACAACATCCACTAAAACATAGGCTTATGCCAGCTTCCCCACCCTCTCCCCAACCCTCCCCCCCATCAAGGGGGAGGGGGTAAAGCCGTCATTCTGCGAAAGCCCTAGTTAAGATAGGACTTACGCAGTTGGATAGATTGTTGGGCCGAAGCCCGAACTACCCCCCCGCTTTGTCGGATTTTAACCCGACAGAACATTGAATCCGGTGTTTTGCGCAAGCCTTCATCACCTAGAACGCGGCTAGCAGCAAGGTAAACAGCGTAACTGGAAGCATGATGATGGTTGCCAACAACGACAAGGCCAGTGCGGCAAAGAACTTCGGCGTGAGCACAAGCATTTGCGCTGCTGTACGCACGCCATCGACGGTGTCATTGACCTTGCCGGCGGCACCCATCCAATCGCCAGCGCGTGACTTGCGCGCTTGATCATGCGCGTTGCGCATGGTGGCTTGCCATTCCTGGGCGCTTTTTGGCATGGCATGGGCTTGTTGAATGCCGCTACGCAGCAAGGAAAATACCCCTGACAAAGCCACGCGAGCGATACTCAAAATCAAAAACGGCAACGTGAGCACCAGTGCTAAAAGGATGTTCATGATGCCGCCCGGATCGCCGCGCAAGGTGAGCCACACTAACCATGCGGTCATCAGCAGGCTTATCCACCAAAGCGTATTCAGGGGTTTGCTGATACGGCGAGTGGTTGCATCAAATTGTTCGCCGGCATCGGGCAAAACCTCGCCTTCTAGTGGGGCGCGATAGTTTGCCTCATCGCGCAGAATCAAGGTCTGTTCGGGTTCATGTTCGGGCTTGCGGGGCGACTCGTTCACTGCGCCTCCCAGTTACCGATGTCCGCTGCCGCACCCGAGCCGCCGGGCTGACCATCCGCACCCAGCGAGTACAAATCAAATGCACGCCCTTGGTCACCGGGCGACATATAGATATACGCCTTGCCCCAAGGATCGAGCGGCATCCGGTCAAGATAACCACCTTGTTTCCACTTGGGGGGTTCGGGCGCAATCGTTGGGGGTTGGACAAGTGCCTCTAGCCCTTGGTCGGTGGTCGGGTAAATAAAGTTGTCCAGCTTGTATAAATTCAGCGCTGCTTCGAGCGCACGAATATCTTGCTTGGCCTTGGTGATACGCGCCTCATCGGGTCTGTCCATGATTTTGGGCACCACAATCGCCGCCAAAATCGACAAAATCACCACCACCACCATCACTTCAATCAAGGTAAAACCACTTTGCAAACGACGCACGTTAAAGCCTCTTAATGTTTAGAACGAATCAAAACCCCAGTCATTTCTGGGTAGGAAGGAAAGAAAGCAGATTGACGATCTTTGTAGCCAGTGTAGCCCGGGTGTTAACCCGGGGCAGGCTATCCAACCGGCACGGTGAACCCGGATTCTCGCTTCGCTCCATCCGGGCTACATCGATCGCAAACAAACTCCAAAATGAAGCGACTCACACCCGCCTCAGCCTGCACAATCCAATTCACCCAAATGTGGGTGTCTAAAACCATCATCCCAACACACTCCAATCACTGGCTGGAATGACGGGCTCCAACAGGTTGCCGAGGATTTTCCCTTGTCCTGCAATACGCGCCGAGGGTTTATGCCTAACCTTGGGTTGAAAAGACTCCACGGGCGGCGGCATGGTGACAATCACGCGAGCGGTCTCGACATTGGGTTTATCGCCTAACCAGCGAATTGTCCCGTGATCGAAAATAGCCTCATAGCTTTGTAGCATAGCCGCCCCTTTGTGTTATTTAACTAATTGATTTAATTCAAAAATCGGCATCAAAATAGCCAAAACAATAATTAAAACCACGCCCCCCATCACGATAATCAAGAGCGGCTCAAACAGCCCCAAGGCAGTGGCAATAATGCCCGATAACTCCCCTTCTTGCTGCACAGCGGCGCGATCCAGCATGGGGCGCAGCCTCCCTGATTGTTCGCCGGAGGCGATTAACTGGACAGTCATCGGTGGGAAAAGTTTGCTTTCATCGAGAGCACGCGCAATGCCCACGCCTTCGCGCACCTGTACCGTGGCGGCCTCCACGGCTTCGCGCATGGGTAGATTGTCCATTACCGAGGCGGCAATACGCATGGCTTCCAGAATCGAAACCCCCGCCGAGGCCAAAATACCCAAGGTGCGCGCAAAGCGTGCGGTATTCACGCCGCGTATCAGTCGCCCAATCACGGGCAGGCGCAGCAGTAGATGATGCCACTGGCGCTTAAAAGCGGGCGCACGCAAGGCGCGTTTGAACAGCCACACTCCCAACACGATGCCGCCAATCAGCCATAGGCCATACACGCGCAAAAAGCCGGATACCGCAAGCAAGCCTTGGGTAAGCGTGGGTAGTTTTTGTCCAAGATGCTCAAACACTTGCGTGACTTGCGGCACAACATAGGTCAGTAGCCCCATGACCACCACAATCGCCATTAAGGTGAGCAAGCCGGGATAAAACAAGGCCAACTGCACCTTGCGCCGCAAAGATTCGCGGGATTCGGTGTAATCGGCGAGGCGCTCCAGCACCGTGTCGAGATGACCGGATTGTTCGCCAGCGGCCACGGTGGCAATGTATAACTCAGGAAATACGCGCGGAAATTCACCCAGCGCGCCCGCAAAAGTGTGTCCTTCCATGACCCTTGAGCGCACGGCGTGGATAATTTGCCGTGTGGCCGCGCGTTCACTTTGCCGCGCCACCGAGCCAAGTGCGGTGTCAATCGGTAAGCCCGCTTGCACCAAAGTGGCGAGTTGGCGGGTAATTAAGGCTAACTCTGCGGCACCTACGGTGGGTCGAAATAAGCGCAGTCCACCCGGTGCGGCGGATTCACGCGCTTGTTCTGCGCCAAGCTCAACACTCAGCGGACTTAAACCTTGCTCGCGCAAGGACTGGCGCACAAGACGCGCCGAGTCGCCTTCTTGTAATCCTTTGCGGGTATGACCCGAAGCATCCAGCGCTGTCCAGACAAAAGAGGGCATAAAGAAACGGATGGAAGCCAAAATTGATACGACAATGTAGCCTGAAAGTCAGCGCAAGGAAACGTCTGCATTGGGTGTATCCATGGGCAAATCATAAGAAGTCCCTAATAAACTGGGAGTAAGTACGCTAAAATCCTCTTATTATCGGAACGGGCTTGACCCAGCCTATAATCCGCACAATTTCGCGGACAATCACGTACCGCCGAAACCATTACAAAAACCTTGAGGAGTATTTCCGTGGCAGAGCATGAAGTTAAAGTCGATCCGATGGCGAAGGTCGTAACTGGGGTGGGCGCCCTTGTATTGTTGGTTGCAGTGATTTATTTGATTGTTGCCTTTGTCGGCACGGTGAACAAAAACACTACACGCGGGCCGGTCATGGCGGAGCCGCCTGTGGCGGCAGCTCCGGCAGCCGCCCCTGCAGCTGCGTCGGCTCCTGCGGCAGCCGCTCCAGTCGCAGCGGGCGGTGCAGGTGATGTTGCAGCGGGTCAGGCGCTGTTTGCGACCTGTGCGGCCTGTCACGGCGCGAAGGGTGAAGGCGCGGGCATCTTCCCAAAACTCGCAGGTTTGAGCGCGGATAAAGCGGCGGATCTGCTCAAGAAATACCGTGCGGGTGAAACTGTTGGTGCACAAACTGCCATGATGGCACCGAACGCCAAGGCGTTGACTGATGCCAATATTACGGATTTGAGCGCATTTATTGCATCTTTGGGTGGTGCTGCGGCGGTTGCTGCACCGGCTCCTGCTGCGGCGGCAGCACCCGCTGCGGCTGGCAAGGGGGATGCGGCGCTGGGCAAGGCAGCCTATGCCACCTGTGCAGCCTGCCATGGTGCGAACGGTGAAGGCGCGGGCATTTTCCCGAAACTTGCTGGAACCCCAGCGGATAAAATTGCTGACTTGCTGAAGAAGTACCGCGCCGGTGAGACCGTGGGCGCGAACACCGCCATGATGGCACCGAATGCCAAGGCGCTGTCCGACGCGGATATTGATAACTTGGCGGCCTATATCGGTGGTATGGGTGGAGCGGCGGCTCCTGCTGCTGCTGCCGGTGCGACTGCGCCAGCTGCCGCACCTGCTGCGGCTCCGGTTGATGATGCTGTATTGGCACGTGGTCGTGCGATTTATACCACCTGTGCACTCTGCCACGGGGTTGAAGATGCTCATACCAGCCGCCTGCTCAATGCGCCGATGATGCCAGGACATCCCGCCAGCGCGGTGACGGCATTGATGGCGATTTACAAGTCAGGCAAGTCCGTCGGTCCGAACTCATCGTTTATGTGGCCTGTGGCACAGAACATGACTCAGGACGATATTGATGCAGTTGCCGCGTATATCGGTACGCTGAAGCCTGCTGGCGCACATTAAGCCTTAGTCGCTTAATGCGTGTGAGTAAGCCGCCTATGTGGGCGGCTTTTTTGTGGGCGTGTATTGAGCCAAGCATCCAAGTCGCAATAAAAAAACCCGCACTGTGCGTAATGCCAGTCACTTAGATGGTGTCGTCACGAGATTTTCAGCCAAAGCACTAAACATCGAATTTGAATGGCCGCAACGAAAGAGGACAAATTCTTTGCATAACGGGTCGCAATTCCTCGCCACCGCTTGAGATGCAGGA
>JBFXGB010000045.1:0-16038 GCA_050178405.1 Halothiobacillaceae bacterium | reverse complement strand
CCATCTCCGGTCGCGGCACCGTGGTGACTGGGCGTATCGAACGCGGCGTCATCAAAGTCGGCGAACCCATCGAAATCGTGGGTATCCGTGACACCCAAAGCAGCACTGTCACCGGTGTCGAAATGTTCCGCAAACTGCTTGATCAAGGTCAGGCGGGCGACAACGTCGGTCTGCTGCTGCGCGGCACCAAGCGTGACGATGTCGAGCGTGGGCAAGTCCTGTGCAAGCCGGGCACCATCAAGCCGCACACCAAGTTCGAATGCGAAGTGTACGTATTGAGCAAAGAGGAAGGCGGTCGTCACACCCCATTCTTCAACAACTACCGTCCGCAATTCTACTTCCGCACCACCGACGTGACCGGCGCATGCCAGCTGCCCGAAGGTGTCGAAATGGTGATGCCGGGTGACAACGTCGCCATGACCGTCACCCTGATCAACCCCATTGCGATGGAAGAAGGCCTGCGCTTTGCGATTCGTGAAGGCGGTCGTACCGTTGGTGCGGGCGTGGTTTCTAAAATCCTAGTCTAAGTCGATTTCTGCGCATTTGTGCGGCAAAGACAGAGTAGGTGCTTGCAATTTGGCGCGTAATCCTCTAGGATTCCGCGCCTTGTTGTTGGTGTGTATTCAAGGCACACACAGTTTTAGGGCAGTAGCTCAATTGGCAGAGCGACGGTCTCCAAAACCGTAGGTTGGGGGTTCGATTCCCTCCTGCCCTGCCATATTCGATGGCGGGTGCATCCCTCCTGACATCATTAGAGAAAAGTATTTACCGATGGTCTCCAAGGCTACAGTCCCAACGTCCTCTCCGCTCGATACCGTCAAACTTGCTCTTGCTCTCGTCGTGCTTGCGGCGGGGATGTTCGGTTTTTATTGGTTTGAGCAAATTGCCCTGACCTGGCGTGTGATCGCCATGTTCGCTGTGGCGGGCGTTGCCGTGGGTTTGGTGCTGTGGACGGACTTGGGTCGGCGTTTTATTTCTTTTGGGCGTGAGTCACGTGTTGAATTGCGCAAGGTGGTCTGGCCGACCCGTCAAGAAACCATTCAAATTACTTTAATTGTTCTGGTTTTGGTGTTTTTAATTGGTTTGTTTTTGTGGCTTGTGGACTCTCTGCTTTTTTGGGGAGTTCAAATGATTACTGGGCGAGGGGCTTAATTTATGGCCATGCGCTGGTATGTGGTTCAGGTTTTTTCTCAATTTGAGAATACCGTCAAGCGTGCACTCGAAGAGCGTATTGAGCGCGAAGGCTTGCAGGAATTCTTTGGAGAGATCCTGGTGCCATCCGAAGAGGTTGTTGAAGTCAAGGAAGGTGTGCGTCGCCGGAGTGAGCGTAAGTTTTTTCCGGGTTATGTGTTGTTGCAAATCGACATGACGGATGAGGCTTGGCATTTGGTGCGATCGATTCCGCGTGTGCTTGGTTTTATTGGCGGCAAGGCGGATCGTCCCGCGCCGATTAGCGAGCGTGAAGCGGCAGTGATTATTGAAAGGATGCGTGAAGGCGTTGAGAAACCGCGTCCCAAGTTCTTGTTTGAAGTGGGTGAGACTGTGCGCATCAACGAAGGGCCATTTAACGACTTTAATGGCGTGGTTGAGTCGGTGGACTACGAAAAGAGTCGCCTGCATGTCGCGGTCAGTATTTTTGGGCGTTCCACTCCGGTGGAGCTCGAGTTTGGTCAGGTCGAGAAGGTCTGATTCTGTGAGTCGTTGCGGGCGCAGGTTCGCATCGAAATGAGCTGCTTATGTTTCATATAGTTGAATAAAGCGGCATTTATCCTAGTGGGGAGCCGTGAGGCGTTTGACCCAAGTGAGAGTGAAAAATGGCTAAGAAAGTCACGGCATATATTAAGTTACAGGTGAAGGCTGGTCAGGCTAACCCGAGTCCGCCCATTGGCCCTGCGCTGGGTCAACATGGTGTCAACATCATGGGCTTCTGCAAAGAGTTCAACGCGGCAACGCAAGGTGTTGAGCCGGGTTTGCCTTTGCCTGTTGTTATTACAGTGTATAGCGATAAAAGTTTTACCTTTATCACTAAAACTCCACCCGCCTCGGTCTTGATTAAAAAGGCGTTGGGTTTGAAGAGTGGCTCAAGCAATCCAAATACCAAGAAAGTGGGCACGATTACCCGTGCACAACTTGAAGAAATTGCTAAGACCAAAATGCCCGATTTGACAGCGGCTGATATGGACGCTGCGGTGCGCACAATTGCAGGTAGCGCGCGCAGCATCGGTCTGAATGTGGAGGGCGTGTAAATGGCAAAGCTCACTAAGCGTCAGAAATTGGCGCGTGAAAAAATTGATGGCAACCGTAACTATCCAGTCAAGGAAGCATTTGCGTTGCTGAAGGAGTTAGCCACGGCTAAGTTTGTTGAATCCGTAGATGTTGCGGTAAACCTTGGTGTTGATCCTCGTCGTTCAGACCAGGTGGTGCGTGGTTCAACCGTGCTACCACGTGGCACGGGCAAAACCGTACGTGTTGCGGTGTTTGCTCAAGGCGCGAATGCTGAAGCTGCAAAAGCAGCCGGTGCAGAGATTGTGGGTTTCGATGATTTGGCTGACAGCATCAAGAAAGGCGAGATGGATTTTGACGTGGTCATTGCCACACCCGATGCCATGCGCGTGGTGGGTCAGTTGGGTCAGATTCTGGGCCCACGCGGCCTAATGCCTAACCCAAAAGTCGGTACGGTCACGATGGACGTAGCGAATGCGGTGAAAAACGCCAAGGCTGGTCAAGTGCGCTACCGCACCGACAAGGCCGGTATCATTCATTGCACCTTGGGTAAGGTTAGTTTTGATGAAGATGCTTTGTTGGAAAACTTGAATGCCTTGATGAGCGATTTGAATCGCGCCAAGCCTTCAGGTGCTAAGGGTGTTTACGTCAAGCGTATTACCGTATCGACCACCATGGGTTCCGGTGTAGTGGTCGATCAGTCTTCGTTGGCGAGCGTGGCCTAAGGTTTAAGTCGGGGCGGGAGTTTGTCTCTCGTCCTGCATGGGTTTGGGCTCCCAAGGCTTGCTTGAACGTTGGACAAGCATGCTTTGGTTGCGTCCAAGACCGCAGGTGTACTTTTTTATGTACTTAATTTCCTGCGCAGACGGTAAGCCCCAGGAATTTGCCTGGTGTGATTCCGTAAAGGACGGGGTGGCAACACCCTGATTTGAGGCGAAGCGTAAGTCTTTGGGGCATTGATTCTTGAGGCTTGCGCATTGAATAGGTTATTTCAATGGCACTGACGTTCGATCAGAAACAAGTTGTCGTCGCTGAAGTAGCTGAAGTCGCCGCCGTTGCTCACTCGGCGATTGCTGCTGAGTATCGTGGCATTACGGTTGAGAAATTGACTGCGTTGCGTGTAAAAGCCCGTCAAGAAGGCGTTTATTTGCGTGTCGTGAAAAATACTCTCGCCCGTATTGCTGTGCGTGGAACTGATTTCGAGTGCATGTCGGAGGGGATGGTCGGTCCTCTCGTTTTGGCATTTTCGATGGATGATCCCGGGGCAGCGGCTCGCCTGATGCGTGATGCGGCCAAAGAGAATGACAAGCTGAATGTGAAGCTTGTGGCTCTCGGTGGCAAGCTTATTGCGGCATCTGAAATTGATCGTGTGGCGAATCTGCCAACCCGTGACCAAGCGATTAGCATGCTCATGTCGGTGATGCAGGCTCCAGTTGCCAAGTTCGTTCGTACCCTCAACGAGGTTCCGGGCAAGCTGGTGCGTACTGTGGCGGCCATTCGCGATCAAAAGCAAGCGGCTTAAGACTTTCAGCTTTTTTATTAATCGTTTAGATTTCATAAGGTTACAACCATGGCAATGAACAAAGAAGATATCCTTGAGGCTATCTCTAACATGACCGTCCTGGAGATCGTTGATTTGATCTCTGCGATGGAAGAAAAATTTGGCGTATCTGCCGCAGCGGCTACTGTGGCTGTTGCCGCAGGTCCTGCGGTCGCTGCCGCAGCAGTCGAAGAAAAAACTGAGTTTGATGTCGTCATGACAGGCTTTGGCGATAACAAGGTCGGCGTGATTAAGGCTGTGCGTGAAATCACCGGTCTTGGCTTGAAAGAAGCCAAGGACATGGTTGAAAGCGCGCCTGTGACTGTGAAAGAAGGCATTGCCAAGGCAGATGCTGAGACCATGAAGAAGAAGCTTGAAGAAGCGGGCGCTAAGGTCGAAATCAAGTAACTCAAGTGCAAAGCCTAGGTGTGCCCGTTGGGTGGACTTAGGGCAATGGCTGGTGGCTTTGTGCCGCCGGCCTTTTTTGCTTCCTTGAAATCAAAAATTTGAAGGACGTTTGTTGTAATGGCTTGATGCATCCTAGGTGCTGCGTCGTCGAGATATTTCAAGAAACATCCTTGATGAAGGTTCTGACGCCTTCGTCAGTTCGAAACCCATACGAAAAGTGTGAACGCAGAGGTAATTGATGTCGTACTCCATCACTGAGAAGAAGCGCATCCGTAAGGATTTCGGTAAGCGTATTTCCATTCTTGAAATACCGAACCTACTCGCCACGCAGGTTAATTCCTACCGCGAGTTTTTGCAGCACGATCCAAGTAAGCCGGAGCCAGTGGGCTTGCACGCTGCGCTGAGTTCGGTTTTTCCCTTGTCGAGTCATTCCGGAAGCGCGTCGATTGATTATGTGAGCTTCCGCCTTGGTGAGCCTGCGTTTGATGTCAAAGAGTGCCAGATTCGTGGCTTGACCTATGCAGCCCCGCTGCGCGTCAAAATGCGTCTGATGATTCACAATCGTGAAGCTCCAGCGGGCAGTCCTAGCGTCAAGGACGTGCGTGAGCAAGAAGTGTACATGGGCGAATTGCCGCTGATGACCGACACGGGAACGTTTGTGATTAATGGTACCGAGCGCGTCGTTGTGTCGCAGTTGCATCGCTCTCCTGGCGTGTTCTTTGATTCTGATCGCGGCAAAACGCACTCATCGGGCAAGATTTTGTTCTCTGCGCGCATTATTCCTTACCGTGGGTCTTGGCTGGATTTTGAGTTCGATCACAAGGATATTTTGTATGCGCGGATTGACCGTCGTCGCAAGTTGCCAGTGACCATCATATTGCGTGCCATGGGCATGAATAATGAGGAAATTCTGGCGACCTTCTTTGAAACGACGCATTTCACCTTGCTATCCAGCACCGAAGTTAAAGTTGATTTGGTGATCGATCGTCTCAAGGGTGAAAACGCACCCTTCGACATTAAGGTTGGCGAAACGGTGTTGGTCGAAGCCGGTCGTCGAGTGACCTCTAAGCATTTGCGTGAGCTGAAAAAAGCTGAAGTCGGCTCGCAAGTAGCACCGGTGGAGTTTTTGCTTGGCCAAACGCTGGCGCATGATGTGGTGGACACGCGGACGGGTGAATTGTTGGCGAGTGCCAATGACTTGATTACGCCTGAATTGCTAGTGAATATGCGCGAAGCGGGCATCTTTGAGTTGCGCACGATTTATTTCAACGAAGTGGATCATGGGCCATTCATTTCAACCACCATGCGTGTTGACTCCTCAACTACGCCGCTGGAAGCGCTGATTGAAATTTACCGCATGATGCGCCCGGGCGAGCCACCGACCAAAGATTCTGCAGAGACATTGTTTAACAGTCTGTTCTTCTCCGAAGATCGCTACGACTTGTCGAGCGTAGGACGGATGAAGTTCAACCGTCGTGTGGGGCGTGAAGAAGTCACCGGTTCAGGTACTTTGAGCAAAGAAGACATTCTTGAAGTCATTAAGGTGCTGATCGGGATTCGTAACGGCAACGGCAACGTCGATGATATCGACCATTTGGGCAATCGTCGTATTCGTTCGGTGGGCGAAATGGCGGAAAACGTGTTCCGCATCGGCTTAGTGCGTGTTGAACGCGCTGTCAAAGATCGTTTGGCCTTGGCGGAAAGCGAAGGCTTGATGCCGCAGGATTTGATTAACGCCAAGCCCGTTGCAGCGGCCATTAAGGAATTCTTCGGTTCATCGCAGCTTTCGCAGTTTATGGATCAGAACAACCCGCTCTCGGAAGTCACGCACAAGCGGCGTATTTCTGCACTGGGTCCAGGTGGTTTGACGCGTGAGCGTGCGGGCTTTGAGGTGCGTGACGTGCATCCAACGCACTACGGTCGTGTGTGCCCGATTGAAACGCCGGAAGGTCCAAACATCGGTCTGATTAACTCTTTGGCAGTGTATGCGCGCACCAATCACTACGGTTTTCTGGAAACGCCTTACCGTCGCGTGGTCGATGGGCGCGCGACAGATGAAGTGGATTATTTGTCTGCCATTGAAGAAAGCCAGTATTTGATCGCGCAGGCCAACGCGCGTCTTGATGCCGATGGTTATTTGATTGATGAGCTCGTTGCTTGCCGTAAGGATGGTGATTTCCCGCTGACCGCGCCGCAAGATGTGCAGTACATGGACATTTCACCCAAGCAGGTGGTGTCGGTCGCAGCATCCTTGATTCCATTTTTGGAGCACGACGATGCCAACCGCGCCTTGATGGGGGCAAACATGCAGCGTCAAGCTGTGCCTTGCTTGCGTGCGGATAAACCGTTGGTCGGCACGGGTATGGAGCGTGTGGTGGCGGTGGATTCCGGTGCGTCCGTGGTGGCGCGTCGTGGTGGTGTGGTTGAGCGTGTGGATGCGACCCGTATTGTGGTGCGCGTTAATGACAATGAAACCGTGTCGGGTGAAATCGGGGTCGATATTTACAATCTGACCAAGTACACCCGCTCCAACCAAAACACCTGCATGAACCAACGCCCAATCGTCAGCGATGGTGAAGTCATTGCTAAGGGCGATGTCTTGGCGGACGGCGCTTCGGTGGACTTGGGTGAGTTGGCAATTGGTCAGAATATGCTGGTCGCGTTTATGCCGTGGAACGGCTACAACTTCGAAGACTCCATTTTGCTCTCCGAGCGCGTGTTGAAGGAAGATCGTTTTACTTCCATTCACATTGAAGAAATGACCTGTGTGGCGCGTGATACCAAGCTTGGGCCTGAGGATATTACGGCGGACATTCCCAATGTGGCGGAAAGCTTGTTGAACAAGCTGGATGCTTCGGGCGTGGTGTATGTTGGTGCGGAAGTGCGCCCTGGCGATATTCTGGTGGGCAAGGTCACGCCTAAAGGCGAGTCACAACTGACCCCAGAAGAGAAGTTGCTGCGCGCCATTTTCGGTGAGAAAGCCTCAGATGTGAAAGATACATCCTTGCGCGTCGGCGCGGGCATGGAAGGCACGGTGATTGATGTGCGCGTCTTTACCCGCGATGGCGTGGAGAAAGACGAGCGTGCCAAGGCCATTGAAGAAGCCGACCTGGATCAAGTGCGTAAAAACATCAAAGATCGCATGCGCATTATCGAAAACGATATTTTCCAGCGGGTGGAAAGCCTGTTGCTCGGCAAGGTCGCCGATGGTGGCGCAGGACTTGAAGCAGGCAAAAAAATCACTCAAGCCGGACTTGCCAAAATCAAGCGTGAGCAATGGTTTGATATTCGTCTTGCCAATGATGATGCGGCGGCGGAACTTGAAACCTTCAAAACCCAGCTCGACGAGCAGCGTAAAGAGGCGGATCGCCAGTTTGCCGACAAGAAAGCCAAAATTCAGCAGGGCGATGATTTGGCACCGGGCGTGCTGAAAATGGTCAAGGTGTATGTGGCCGTTAAACGTCGCATTCAACCGGGCGACAAAATGGCGGGTCGCCACGGTAACAAGGGTGTGGTCTCGATGATCGTGCCTGAAGAAGACATGCCTTACATGGAAGATGGTACGGCGGTGGATATCTGTTTGAACCCGCTGGGCGTACCCTCGCGTATGAACATTGGGCAGATTCTTGAGGTTCACCTTGGTTGGGCAGCGCGCGGCTTGGGCGACAAAATCAATGCCATGCTGCAATTAGAGCGCGAAAAGCAACTGAGCGAGATTCGCGCCTTCCTAGAGCAGGTGTACAACCATCGTGGTGACAAAGAAGTCGATTTGGACGCGCTGAGTGATGACGAGCTGATTACCCTTGCGCAAAACCTGCGCAAGGGTATTCCGATGGCAACCCCGGTATTCGAGGGTGCCAACGAGGGTGAAATCAAGCGCATGTTGGAGCTTGCTGGTCGCCCTTCGAGTGGTCAGATGCAACTTTACGATGGTCGCACGGGGATGCCGTTTGAGCGCACCACCACCGTGGGTTACATGTACATGCTCAAACTCAACCACTTGGTGGATGACAAGATGCACGCCCGCTCCACCGGTCCATACAGCTTGGTCACCCAGCAACCGCTGGGTGGTAAGGCGCAGTTCGGTGGTCAGCGTTTCGGGGAGATGGAAGTGTGGGCGCTGGAGGCGTATGGCGCAGCGTACACCCTACAAGAAATGCTGACCGTGAAGTCGGACGATGTGAACGGGCGCAACAAGATGTACAAGAACATCGTGGACGGCAACCATCACATGGAAGCGAGTATGCCGGAATCATTCAACGTGTTATTGCGTGAGATTCGCTCGCTCGGTCTGAATATCGAACTGGAACAAGACAACTAAGAGCGTTTTTAGATTTAATGGCGTGTAGTAATGCACGCCGCCTCAAACTGCGTTTTGGTTGCATTGGTGAGAATACGTTATGAAAGAATTACTTAGTTTGATGAAGCCGCAGGCTGCGGAAGACGATTTTGACTTTATCAAGGTTTCCTTGCCTTCACCGGACATGATTCGTTCATGGTCGTTTGGCGAAGTGAAAAAGCCCGAAACCATTAACTACCGTACCTTTAAGCCGGAGCGCGATGGTCTTTTCTGCGCCAAAATCTTTGGTCCTGTGAAGGATTACGAATGCCTGTGCGGTAAATACAAGCGTTTGAAACATCGCGGCGTGGTGTGCGAAAAGTGCGGCGTCGAAGTCACCTTGTCTAAAGTGCGTCGCGAGCGCATGGGACATATCGAATTGGCGGCGCCCTGTGCGCATATCTGGTTCCTCAAATCGCTGCCTTCGCGCATTGGTTTAATGCTGGATATGACCCTGCGTGATATTGAAAAAGTGCTGTATTTCGAGTCCTTCATGGTCACTGAACCTGGCTTAACCCCGTTGCAAAAGGGGCAGTTGCTCAATGATGATGAATACCTTGATGCTTTGGATCAGTACGGGGATGAGTTCGAGGCCAAAATGGGTGCTGAAGCATTGTTTGGCATTCTGGCGAATCGTAACCTTAAAGAAGAGGCTGCACGTCTGCGTGAAGAGTTGGGTGAAACTGGCTCAGAAACCAAAATCAAGCGTATTTCCAAGCGCCTCAAGCTGATTGAAGCCTTTGTCGAGTCGGGCAACAAGCCGGAGTGGATGATTCTGACCGTATTGCCGGTATTGCCACCTGATCTGCGCCCGCTGGTGCCGTTGGATGGTGGGCGCTTTGCGACTTCGGACTTGAATGATTTGTATCGTCGCGTGATTAACCGCAACAACCGCCTCAAGCGTCTCTTAGAGCTGAACGCGCCGGACATCATCGTGCGCAACGAAAAGCGCATGTTGCAAGAATCCGTGGATGCACTGCTCGATAATGGCCGCCGTGGTCGTGCCATTACCGGGAACAACAAGCGTCCGCTGAAGTCACTGGCGGACATGATTAAGGGCAAGCAAGGCCGCTTCCGTCAAAACTTGCTCGGTAAGCGTGTGGATTACTCCGGTCGTTCGGTCATCGTGGTGGGGCCAACCTTGCGCCTGCACCAGTGCGGTCTGCCAAAGAAAATGGCGCTGGAGCTGTTTAAGCCGTTTATTTTCTCCAAGTTGGTGCGTCGCGGTCTAGCCACGACCATCAAGGCCGCCAAGAAATTGGTCGAGCGCGAAGGCCCAGAAGTTTGGGATGTATTGGACGAAGTCATCCGTGAGCATCCGGTCATGCTCAACCGTGCGCCGACCCTGCACCGTCTGGGCATTCAAGCGTTTGAGCCCATCCTGATTGAAGGTAAGGCGATTCAGCTGCATCCCTTAGTGTGCTCGGCGTTTAACGCTGACTTTGACGGCGACCAGATGGCGGTGCATGTGCCGTTATCGCTGGAAGCGCAGCTTGAAGCCCGCACCTTGATGATGTCCACTAATAACGTGCTCTCGCCAGCGAATGGCGATCCAATCATCGTGCCGTCGCAGGATATTGTTCTGGGTATTTATTACATGACCCGCGCGCGCATCAACGGCAAGGGCGAAGGATTGGTGCTGGCTGATCTGGATGAAGTCCAGCGTGCTTATGACACCGATCAAGTGCAACTTGGTACACGAGTTAAGGTGCGCATTACTGAACACAAACGCAATGAAGCCGGTGATTTGGTACCGGTGCGTTCATTGATTGAAACTTCGGTAGGACGTGCCTTGTTGTATCGCATCGTTCCTGCAGGCGTGCCTTACGAGCTTGTGAACCGTGATATGGGCAAGAAAGCGATTTCTGGCCTGTTGAACTATGTGTATCGTCACTTGGGCTTGAAGGAAACGGTCGTGTTTGCAGATCAGTTGATGTACACCGGCTTCCGCTTCGCGGCGCGTTCGGGTATTTCGATTTGCTCGGATGACATGCGTGTTCCCGATCAGAAACCAGGCATTTTGGCCGAGGCTGAGGCAGAAGTTAAAGGCATTCAAAAGCAATATAACGATGGTCTAGTCACTCAAGGTGAGCGCTACAACAAGGTGGTGGATATTTGGTCGCGTGCCAACGATCAACTCACCAAGGCCATGATGAGTGGACTTAGTGTCGAGCAAGTAATGGACGCCAAGGGCAATGAAGTCACGCAAAACTCGTTTAACGCCATTTACATGATGGCCGACTCAGGTGCGCGGGGTTCTGTGGCGCAGATTCGTCAGCTGGCGGGGATGCGTGGATTGATGGCCAAGCCGGATGGCTCGATTATCGAAACGCCGATTACTGCCAACTTCCGCGAAGGTCTGAACGTCATTCAGTACTTTATTTCCACCCACGGTGCGCGTAAAGGCTTGGCGGATACGGCTCTCAAGACCGCAAACTCCGGTTACTTGACCCGCCGCTTGGTCGATGTGGCGCAGGACATGGTGATTACCATCGACGACTGCGGCACCACCAACCCCGGCTTGCGCATGACTCCGATGATTGAAGGCGGCGATGTGGTTGAGCCGCTGGCGGATCGGATTTTGGGTCGTGTTGCATCTAAGGATGTTTTGCTGCCGGGGACGAATACCACGCTCATTCCTGCCAACACTCTGCTTGATGAAGCACTGGTACGCAAAATTGAAGCCGCGGGCGTGGATGAAGTATGGGTACGCTCAACCATTAGCTGCGAAGCGCGTTACGGTGTCTGTGCCAAGTGCTATGGTCGTGATTTGGCGCGCGGTCACATGGTGAACGTCGGCGAAGCCGTCGGGGTTATGGCCGCGCAGTCGATTGGTGAACCGGGTACTCAGCTCACTATGCGTACCTTCCACATTGGTGGCGCGGCTTCACGGTCTGCGGCAATCAGCAGCATCGAAAACAAGACCGCCGGTGCGGCGCGTTTTCATAACTTGAAAACGATTACCAACCGCGATGGCTTCTTGGTCGCCGTGTCGCGTTCCGGTGAAATTGGTGTGGTGGATGAACACAATCGTGAGCGTGAGCGTTACAAAATTCCTTATGGTGCGGTCATTCGCGTCAAGGAAGGCGAACACGTTGCAGCAGGCAGCACCATGGCTGTATGGGATCCACACACCCATCCGATTGTGACCGAGGTGGCAGGTTTTGTACGCTTTATCGACTTTGTTGAAGGCGTGACCGTTAACTCACAGACGGATGACATTACGGGGCTTTCTTCTAAAGAAATTACCGATCCCAAGCAGCGTGCCGGTTCAGCCAAAGAGCTGCGCCCAATCGTCAAGCTGGTGGATGAGCACGGTAAAGATTTGAAGCTTGCTGGAACCGACTTGCCTGCCAACTACTTCATGCCGGGGCGCGCCATTGTCAGCTTGAATGATGGTGACCGTGTGGATGTGGGTGACTTTGTCGCTCGTATCCCGCAAGAAAGCTCAAAAACGCGTGACATTACCGGCGGTCTGCCGCGTGTGGCGGACTTGTTTGAAGCGCGTAAGCCGAAAGAAACCGCCATTTTGGCGGAAGTTTCCGGCATCATCAGCTTTGGCAAGGAAACCAAGGGCAAACAACGCATCATCATTACCATGGAAGGTGGTGACACCTATGAAGAGCTGATTCCAAAATGGCGTCAGGTCAACGTGTTTGAGGGTGAGCATGTCAACCGTGGAGAAGTCATCGTTGATGGTGAGTTAAGCCCGCACGACATCCTGCGCTTGCGCGGTGTCGAGGCTATGGCTTCTTACTTGAGCAAGGAAGTTCAAGATGTTTATCGTTTGCAAGGTGTAAAAATCAACGACAAACACATCGAATTGATCGTGCGTCAAATGTTGCGCAAGGTCGAGATCAGTGATGTCGGTGATTCCAATTACATTCTTGGCGATCAGGTTGATAAAGCACGTTTAATGGAAGAAAACCGCATTCTTCTGGAACAAGGGAAAATGCCTGCGCAATACCAACCGATGTTGCTTGGTATTACGAAGGCTTCTTTGGTCACCGAATCCTTTGTTTCCGCGGCTTCGTTCCAAGAAACAACGCGCGTACTTACCGAGTCCTCGGTACGTGGCGCGACCGACCCATTGCGCGGTTTGAAGGAAAACGTGATTGTGGGGCGCTTGATCCCCGCAGGGACGGGATTGGCTCATCACCAACTCCGTCGTGCGCAGCGTCGAAGTGCCGAACAAGCACTGGGTTTGGGCGGCTTCGGCGGCGATGCGACTCACAGCAGCGAATCTGAAACCCATTCAACGGCGGATAACGAGGCGTGATATTGACATTGACAAGGATGAGTATGCACCCTAGAATGCGCACCCTTTCAATGCGGCTTTACGCCTGCTTTGCATAATTTTTGGTTGGAGTAATTTTAATGGCGACAGTTAATCAGCTGGTGCGCAAGCCTCGGGAGCAATTGACCGAGAAGTCGAAAGTCCCTGCAATGCAGGCTTGCCCTCAGCGTCGTGGTGTGTGCACGCGTGTCTACACCACTACACCTAAAAAACCGAACTCAGCACTGCGTAAAGTCGCAAAAGTTCGCCTCACCAGTGGCTTTGAAGTGATTGGTTACATTGGTGGTGAAGGCCACAACCTGCAAGAGCACAGCGTTGTGCTCATTCGTGGGGGTCGTGTCAAGGACTTGCCAGGTGTGCGTTATCACATCGTGCGCGGTTCCTTGGACTGCCAAGGTGTATCCAAGCGTCGCCAAGGTCGTTCCAAGTACGGCGCAAAGCGTCCTAAGAAGTAATAGGTAATTTTGAAATGCCCAGAAGACGTGAAGTCCCGGTGCGTCAGGTTCTGCCTGATCCCAAATTCCACAACACCATGCTCACCAAGTTCGTGAACATGATTATGCTTGACGGTAAAAAATCAGTGGCTGAAGGCATTATGTATGGTGCCATTGACACCATGCTGGCCAAGGGCAAGCCTGATGCGGTTGAGCTGGTCAATCGTGCGCTTGATAATGTCGCCCCTGCGGTCGAGGTTAAATCCCGTCGTGTCGGTGGTGCAAACTATCAAGTTCCCGTTGAAGTGCGTCCAGTGCGTCGTACCTCTTTGGCGATGCGTTGGATTATCGAAGCGGCACGTAAGCGTGGCGAAAAAGATATGAAGAACCGATTAGCTGGCGAGCTGATGGATGCTGCTGAAAATCGCGGTTCGGCTGTGAAAAAGCGTGAAGATACGCACCGCATGGCCGAGGCTAACAAGGCCTTTGCACATTTCCGTTGGTAATTCTTTTTCTACTAAGTAAATGGCACGAGGTCTGATTTTATGGCGCGTACAACACCGCTAGAGCTATATCGTAACTTTGGCATCATGGCTCACATTGATGCGGGTAAAACCACAACGTCCGAACGTATCCTGTTCTACACCGGTCTTTCGCATAAGATTGGTGAAGTGCATGAAGGCGCAGCAACGACAGACTGGATGGAGCAAGAGCAGGAGCGAGGGATCACCATCACTTCCGCTGCGATCACCACGTTCTGGAGTGGCATGGATAAGCAGTTTCCACAGCACCGCTTCAATGTCATCGATACACCCGGGCACGTTGACTTCACCATTGAAGTTGAGCGCTCTTTGCGCGTGCTCGATGGTACGGTATTTGTTCTCTGTGCGGTTGGTGGTGTGCAGCCCCAGTCTGAAACCGTCTGGCGTCAGGCCAACAAATACAAAGTTCCACGTATCGCCTTCGTCAATAAGATGGATCGCGCAGGAGCCAACTTCTTGCGCGTCATGGAACAACTTAAAGCACGCCTGGGCGCGAACCCTGTGCCGGTTGTATTGCCTATTGGCGCGGAGGACTCATTCCAAGGTGTTGTTGACTTGCTGAAAATGCACGCCATCTATTGGAATGAAGCCGATAAAGGCATGACCTACGATGTACGCCCAATTCCTGCAGATATGCAGGCAGAGTGCGAAAAATACCGTGAGTTGATGGTTGAGGCGGCAGCCGAAGCCAGTGAAGAACTCATGGAGAAATATCTTGAAGGCAATGCGCTAAGCAATGAAGAAATTCAGTTTGGTTTGCGCGAACGTACCCTTAAGAACGAAATTATCCCTGCCTTGTGCGGCTCTGCATTCAAGAACAAAGGCGTGCAACGCATGCTGGATGCAGTGGTTGACTTTTTGCCAGCGCCTACCGATGTTCCGGCGATTAAAGGTGAAAAGGAGAATGGCGAGCCAGCAGAGTGTCGCGCCTCTGATGATCAGCCATTTGCTGCGTTAGCCTTTAAGATTATGACCGACCCATTTGTGGGTACTTTAACCTTTATTCGTGTCTACTCTGGTGTATTGAATACTGGCGATGGTGTATATAACTCGGTCAAGCAAAGCCGTGAACGTATTGGTCGCTTGGTGCAGATGCACGCCAATTCACGTGAGGAAATTAAAGAAGTACGTGCTGGCGATATTGCCGCGGCGGTTGGCCTGAAGAATGTTACGACGGGCGACACGTTGTGCGATCAGGCGAACGTCATCGTGCTTGAGCGTATGGTCTTCCCTGAGCCAGTGATTTCGATTGCGGTTGAGCCGAAAACCAAGCCTGACCAAGAAAAAATGGGCATTGCTCTCTCAAAACTTGCAAGTGAAGATCCTTCCTTCCGTGTGCATACCGACGAAGAAACGGGTCAAACCATTATCTCCGGCATGGGTGAGCTGCATCTTGAGATTATCGTGGATCGTATGAAGCGTGAGTTCAAGGTCGAGGCCAATACGGGCAAGCCACAAGTAGCTTACCGTGAAACCATTCGTGGGACGGTTGAGCAAGAAGGAAAGTTTGTGCGTCAATCGGGCGGTCGTGGTCAGTATGGTCACGTCTGGCTGAAAATCGAGCCGAATGAAGAAGGAAAGGGCTTTGAGTTTATCAATGCCATTGTCGGTGGTACTGTCCCGCGTGAGTATATTCCCGCCGTCAGCAAGGGCTGTGAGGAGGCGTTGAAAAACGGTGTCATCGCAGGCTTCCCAGTGGTTGATGTCAAAGTCACGCTGTTTGATGGCTCTTATCATGACGTTGACTCCAACGAAATGGCGTTCAAAATCGCTGCTTCGATGGGTGTTAAAGAGGGCGCAGCCAAGGCGAATCCTGTATTGCTTGAGCCGATCATGGCGGTTGAAGTGGAGACGCCCGAAGATTACATGGGTGACGTGATTGGCGACATTAACCGTCGTCGTGGCATCGTTCTTGGGATGGAAGATGGTTTTGGTGGAATCAAAAAGATTAAAACCGAAGTTCCACTTTCTGAAATGTTTGGCTATGCCACTGATTTGCGTTCTGCGACGCAAGGTCGCGCAAGTTATTCAATGGTGTTTACTAAGTACTTAGAAGCACCGCGCAATGTGACCGAAGCAGTCGTCAAGAGCGCCAAAAGTTAATTTTTACACATTTTGAGGTTTATAGATTATGGCCAAGAGTAAATTCGAGCGTAACAAACCGCACGTCAACGTCGGAACCATTGGTCACGTGGATCACGGTAAGACCACATTGACCGCAGCCCTGACCAAGGTTGCCGCAGAAACCTTTGGTG
>JBFXGB010000044.1:0-16312 GCA_050178405.1 Halothiobacillaceae bacterium | reverse complement strand
ACTGCGCCCAACTGGAAAGCTACGCGGCCTTCCTGCGTATTCAAGATAATGACGCAGAGATTCGGCTTGGATTGTATTTTCCTATGCTTGCCGCATGGCGCGAGTGGACGAGCTAAGGTTATACTAAAATAAAACTTAAGCCATCGAGGCAAATACCATGCACAACACTCATCTACGCAAAGTCGGCGGCTCGGTCATGTTGGCTGTCCCGCCTGCATTCCTCGAACAACTTCACCTCCAAGCGGGGGCGACGGTTGGCATGGTGATTAACGAAGGCCGCCTCGTTGTCGTCCCCAAACCCAAGCCGCGCTACACACTGGCTGAGTTGCTTGCTGCTTCAGACTATGCCCAACCGCAACCCGCCGAAGAACGCGAATGGGTGGATGCGCCCGCCGTAGGGGGTGAACTGATATGAGGCGTGGCGACATTTATATGGTGTCGCTCGACCCCACCGAAGGGCACGAACAACGCGGTAGCCGTCCCGTGCTGGTGGTATCGCCCACCGAGTTCAACGAAGCAACCCTGTTGCCGGTGATTTGCCCGATCACCAGCGGCGGCGACTTCGCCCGACGAATTGGTTTCACCGTTCTCCTAACAGGCATCAAGACCACGGGGGTGGTGCGCTGCGATCAGCCGCGCGTGCTTGATTTAACTGCTCGTCATGCGCGTAAGGTGGATCACTTGCCTGCATCCATCATGGATGAAGTGCTCGCCAAACTTGCGCCGATTTTTGAGTAATCACCCAATCGAGCGTTGTCTCCAAAATCCGTAGCACGGATGAAGCGCAGCGAAAATCCGGGAGCAGCCGTGCCCGCTGCGAGGCTATCCCCGGGTTGGCACCCGGGCTACAAAAGCCTTGCAAAACTCAATCCGCAGCCAACGCCAAAGCAAACCCCTCGCCCGCTTGCTCATGAATGCGGCACAACATGGTCAGCGGACAATAGGTGCAAACATTAGGCTTGCGTGGATTCACCTCGGCACGTCCCGTACGGAAATCTTCCGCCAAGGCTTCTAGCACGCGACGGTATTCAGCCAGAACCTCACTCCAATCCTGTTGCGCCTGCGTAAGACCCGTATCCGCGCCCTGCGCATCAGCCAAGCCTGCAAAAGCCAAATCGCCCGCCTGCATTTGGGCAAATGCCAGCGCACTGACATGCTCTAGGCTCACCGCATACAAAGGCAGTTGCGGCGCTTCGGGGCGCTCGCCGGCCCATTGCGCAGGTTTAGCCGTGCCTGTTTTGTAATCCATCACTAGACGCTTGTTATTTGCAAGGCAATCAATGCGGTCAACTTTGACATTGAGCTGCAGCCCGCCAATTTCAATAACCTGCTTCTGCTCACGCGCCTCGATTGTAAACGGCGAGCGCTCACGCTCAAGCGCAAGCCAAGCAAGCACCAGCTCAGTCAAACGCGCCACTTCTAGAGCCTGCAAACGAGTCGGCCACACGGACGCATGACGGCGCGCCAGCTCATCGACCACCGCCTGTACATGACGCAGCACCAAGGCTTGCAAGGACGCATCATCAAGCGACAACAAGGCAGCTTGATTGCCCAATTCCCCCCACAGCGCTTCCATAACCGCATGCACCAAATTGCCACGCTCACGCGCATCCGGCCCCAAATCGGGTTCTTCGAGAGCATTTGCTGCCAAACGCAATTCCGCAAACGCCCGAAAAGCACAGGCCGATTGCAACTCCAACACCCGCGCCCCGCCGCTCACTTGCGCCCCCCAAGGCAACGGCGGCACAGGAGTATCCGTCAACCATTCCATCGCCTGCGGCGCGCCCCAAGCCGCAGGTAAAGGCACATCCGCTTGCGGTAACATGCTTAAATCCACCTGCGGCAAATGCTCAAACAGCGGGCTAGGCTCAAGCTCACGCCCATCCGCCGCAAGCGCATGGCTGACAATGATTTGACCATGCGAGCCTGCCAACTCCAGCAACTTATCACTGATACGGCGCGCATAGTCCAATTCACGCGCAGGGGAAGCGTGTGGCATGGCTAAATCGGCTTGCAGGCGCATCGGTAAAAACGGATTCGGTTTGGCGTGTTCAGGCCACTGCTCATGCTGCATCCCAAGCAACCACACGCCATCAAAGGCCTGCCCCAAAGCCTCCAGTGGCCCCAGCACCTGCACGGGCGCATCCGCTACGGCTTCAGGCTGGAACAAGGTTTCTGCCGCCAGCGCACGTAGGTGCGCAAGCACTTCATCTCGGCGCATTTTGGCTTGCACCAGTTCCAAACGCGCCAAGGATTGCAGCCCATCCAAAAAAGTTTGGCGCAGTTGAAAATCGCTACTCGCAAGCACCGCATCCCCAGGCCAAGCGGCAATTTTCAGCTCCTCGCGCAACACATCAACCCAATCGCTTGGCGATAAACGATTCGTCTGCGCTTTTCGAGATTGAACCAAATCCTCCACAATGCGCGCAAACTCTGGGCAAGCATGTTCAAGTGCCAACCTGCGCACAAAGGCTTCACTCATGCTTAACTCGCCCTGCTTGCGTAAACGCTCATCCAACATGGCGCGTGCCTCGCGCTCAGAAGCATAGCCACCCAAAAACGGGCTGCGCAACGCCTGCCCAAGCAATGCCAAATCCAGCCGCGTATCGCCCAAGGCAAACACCAGCAACGCCGCTTGCACCATGCCATGCTCGCTAAGCGCCGCACCGAGCGACATATTCCACGGACTCGCCGCCTCCGCACCTTGCGCTACCCCCGCAGGCAACAAACGCTGCGGCGCAAGCTGCGCATCCAGCAAACGCGCCAAACGCGCCCGCCGATCACGCAAATCCGGCGCAACAATCGCCAAGCGCGCATCCGGCTCGGCCTCCAAAAAAGCCCGCGCCCAACGCGCCGCCGCCTCGTCCTCGGCGGCTGCATCAGTAAGTGCCACGCGCACCGCTTGGGGTTTTAGCTCCCTCCCCCCCTGTGGGGGAGGGTTGGGGAGAGGGGGTTGTGCTCGTGACGAATGCGACAAATCATCCATCTCGCATCCCCGCGCACGCAAACCATCCAGCAACGCCTGCTGCGCCGGAGTCCAATCCTCAAAGCCTAAAAACAACACCCGCGCAGGCAAACGAACCTGCCCCCGCTGCCAAGCACTCAACAGCCTTGCCGACAAGCCCGCCTCATCTAGCCAGTTATGCTGGTTACATTCTTGCGCAAATTGCTCTGTCCAGTGCTGAAAACGCAACACATCCTCACTGCAATCCCCTGCGTCAAACGGCAGAGAAAGCCGCCAATCATGCAGCAAACGCCAAGCATCTTGCGCCAATTTCGCACTGGCGCGGCTTTGCAACAAAGGCGAAGCATGACCGCCCTGAATGTCACGCTCGACCACCTTCTGCCACAGCAAACTTGCCTGCATCGGCTCAAGCAACATCGGCGCATCAGGCGCAAGCCAACTTGCATCCGCCCACAACTGCCTCAGCCACGCGCCCCAAGGCACGATACTCGGCGTTGCCCACACCCTATTTTCTTGAGCCGCAGCCTTGGCAAACGCCGCACGCCAATGCCTTGCTAGGCGATTATTCACCGTCACAAGCTCCGCACCCGCACGCAAAGCCGCCAAAATATTCTGCTCGCCCATATGCAACTCCTGCTTATTCACGACCTGTTTCAACGACGAAACCACCCCGTCAAACTCAAACGCTCATGCTGTGCCTGCAACACCTCATGCGGAAAACGCTCCGCCAAAAAAGCCACAAAAGTCCCCGCACGCGGTTCAACACGGGCGAGCACCCGCGCCTCATCCTCAGGATCAAAAACGGGATCAAAAATCTGCAACACTCCACCATGACTAGGCTGCCAATTTGGATTCAAATACAGCAGCACAGTCACCCAACGCGCCGAACGCCCCTGCGGATTATCAAGATGTTTCTGATAGCCGCCCCCTGACGGATACAGCGCAAAATGGCATTCCAGCTCGCGCACGCCAAGATAAAGCTCACGATTGAGTGCATCGCGCAAAACATCCATCGCCTGCCAAAACGCCTGCAAACCTGCCCCGCCCTCGCCCCACTCCAGCCAGTCGATGCTATCCCCGCGCACCGCCTGCACCCGTGTCGCCTGATTGCCAATCCCCGCCGGACGAAACTGCTCACGCCGACCTAGCGCCTCCTCACGCAAAGCCGCCACCATGCTTGGCGCGAAAGCGTGCGGCAGCACGGCATAACCGGCCTCGCTTAGGCCATTGAGCACCTTTTCAACCCAATCTTCAGTCATCATCATTGCATTCCAAACCAACCTTGGCTGCATTGTGCATCCACAAGAAGCGACTTGGCAGGTATAGTCCGATAAATTTTTTAGCGAAGACACCCCCATGCCCGCCGAAACCATCCTCCATGCCCGCTGGATTATTCCCATCGTGCCGCACGCACAAGTATTAGAACAACATAGCCTTGTGATTAACGACGGCTTGATTACCGCGCTCTTGCCCACCAATGAGGCTCGCCAGCTTGCGCGGCAAAACCATACGCGTGAAATTGAACTGCCCAACCATGCGCTTACGCCGGGTTTTGTCAACGCACATACGCATCTTGCCATGAACCTGCTGCGCGGCGTGGCCGACGATTTACCCTTGATGACCTGGCTGCAAGAGCACATCTGGCCGCTGGAAAATCAGCTCCTTAGCGATGCTTTTGTCTTTGATGGCAGCCAACTTGCCTGCGCCGAATTGATTAAAAGCGGCGTGACCTGCTTTAACGACATGTATTTCTTTCCCGCCGCCACCCTGCGCGCCGCCGAAGAAGCGGGCTTGCGCGCCTCGATTGGCCTCACGGTCATCGACTTCCCCACCGCATGGGGCAAAAATGCCGACGACTACCTACAAAAAGGCCAAGCGCTGCATGAAGAATGGCATATCCGCTACAGCGAGCGCAGCGCCCTCGCCCGTAGCCTACGCCATGAGCTGAACCTACTTGAGGAATGGCACGGCAACCCGCGCATGAGCTTTATGCTCGCGCCGCACGCGCCCTACACCGTCAGCGACGCGCCGCTTGAGCGCATCCGCACACTTGCCGAAAAACTGGACATCGGCATCCACATGCACGTCCACGAAACCGCCTTTGAAGTGGCTGAAGCCATGCGCTTGACCGGCGAGCGCCCGCTGGCACGCCTTCATCGCTTAGGCTTGCTGAACAAAAACTTCCTCGCCGTCCACATGACCCAACTGATTGACGCGGAAATTGACATGCTGGCCGAGCGTGGCGTGCATATTGCGCATTGCCCCGAATCCAACCTTAAACTCGCTTCCGGCATCGCCCCGCTCGCCCGCCTCAAAGAACGCGGCATTAACGTCGCCATCGGCACCGACGGCGCAGCCAGCAATAACGATTTAGATTTACTCGGCGAAACCCGTACCGCCGCCCTGCTCGCCAAAGGTTTTTCGGGCGACGCCGCCGCCATCCCCGCCGCCGACGCGCTTCATATGGCTACCCTTGGCGGCGCGCGTGCGCTGGGGCTAGATGCCCGTATCGGCTCACTCGAACCCGGCAAAGCGGCGGATTTTATCGCCATCGACCTTGGACACATCGAAACCCAACCCGTGTTCGACCCAATTGCCCAAATCATCTACGCGGCCGGGCGGCATCAAGTAACCCATCTTTGGGTGGCGGGAAGAATGCTGATGAACGAGCGCCGCCTGATGAGCCTCAATGAGGATGAGCTACTGGCTAACGCGCAAGAATGGCAAGAAAAAATTCAACAACTAAGGACTAGCCAATGAGCCAAGACAACCTCGACTGCATCATCTACCGCAGCCGCATCAAAGATGGCATGTATCTCTACCTTGCCGTCAACAAGCCCTACACTGAGCTTCCCGACAACGTACTGCAAGGCATGGGGCGCGAGCCTGAAGAAGCCATGCGCTTAACACTATCGCCTGAGCGCAAACTCGCCCGTGCCGACATTACCCAAGTCATGGAGAATTTGCGCGAGCGCGGCTTTCATTTGCAAATGCCCCCGCGTGCGGAATATCTCGCCAACTGGGATAACGACAAACTCGGCCTACGCGGACGTGAGGCGGAGTGAGTCGAGTTGGATAGATGCAAAACACTTGATTTAGCTCCCTCCCCCCTCGCGGGGGAGGGTTGGGGAGAGGGGGCGAGAGCATTTGATAAATCATAGGCTTATGCCAGCTTTGCCACCCGCTCCCCCATCAAGGGGGAGGGGTAAAGCTGTAAGTCCTAACATACTCGAAGCACCCTCACCCCAACCCTCTCCCGCCTGCGGGAGAGGGAGTCAAATCATAAAACGCTGACGCAAACGGACAGCCTGCTCGGCAATTTCCGCCCGTTCAACAGCAGATTTACGCGCCAAATTACGTACTTGTTGCGCAAGACGCGGATGACGCAAAAAGCGTTCTTCATGACGCGCCAAAAAATCCCAATACAAAGTCGTAATCGGGCACGCCTGCTCGCCCGTGGCCTGCTCCGGCTTAAAGCGGCATCCCGAACAATAGTTGCTCATGCGTTCGATGTATTTGCCGCTGGCAATGTAGGGCTTGGAGGCCATGCGCCCGCCGTCGGCATATTGGCTCATGCCCAATACATTTGGCAATTCGACCCATTCCACCGCATCGATATACACCGCTAAATACCACTCATGCACCCGTCGCGGCTCCACGCCAAAAAGTAGGCAAAACAGCCCGGTCACCATCAAGCGTTGGATGTGGTGCGCGTAGCCATAGCGCAGCGTTTGCTGGAGCGTATCGCGCAAACAGGCCATGTCGGTATCACCCGTCCAAAAAAACGCGGGCATGGCTTGGTGCGCGTCCAAGGCATTCCACGCAAGCCAGTCGGGCATCCATAAGTGATAAAGCCCACGCACATACTCGCGCCAGCCTAAAATCTGTCGAATAAAGCCTTCAACGGCAGCAAGCGGCGCATCTCCTTTATGGTAAGCCGCCTCCGCTGCACGGCAGACATTCATAGGGTGAATTAATTTCAGATTCAGCGCCGCCGAGATGCGGCTATGGTAAAGCCAAGGCTCCTGCATCCACATTGCATCTTGATACTGTCCAAACAACGGCAGGCGATGCGCAATAAAATCATCTAGAGCGAGTTTCGCCTCAAGCGGTGTCGTCGGCCAATCAAAATCCTCAAGCTGCCCTGGATGCGAAGCAAAACGCTCCCCCACCAAGGCAAACACTTGTTGAGTGATTTCATCCGGCATAAACCGCCGTGGCGCAGGCAAAAAGCCCGGCCCACGCTTGTCAAACGCACCGCGATTATCCGCATCAAAATTCCATTCGCCGCCCACGGGCTTGCCCTTGTCCATCAACAAGCCAGTACGCTTGCGTAAATCACGATACCAATACTCCAGCCGCAGTTGTTTGCGCCCCTCGCTCCACTGCGCAAACTCATCCAAAGTGGCAATAAAATACTGGTCTTCAACAAGATTGAGCGGAATACCGGCTTCTTCACACACCTTTTGCAGCATCGAATGCACCCGCACATCCCCCGCACGCACCATACGCACCGCTTGGGGGCGATACGCTGCAAGACTTGCACGCAAGGCGCTCGCTAAATCAGGGTGCGCGTGGTTTTCGAGCGCCAGATACTCCACGGGAAAGCCTTGCTCAACCATGTCTTCAGCAAAGTGCCGCATTGCGGATAAAAACAAAGCAATCCGCGCCTTGTGTGACCAGACATGCGTGCTTTCTTCCATCACTTCCGCCATCCAAAGCTTATCTTGCTTTGAATCGAAACCCTCAAGCACCAAGCTTTGACGATCAAGCTGATCGCCCAAAATCACGATTAAATGCCGCATTTATTCATCCTTGTGATTAATTTTATAGCGTTGTTTACGGCAAGCCTCCGAGCAGTATTTGACCTCATCCCATACTTTTTCCCATTTTTTGCGCCAAGCAAACGGGCGTGCGCAATGGGCGCAGATTTTTTGCGGCAAAGCCGCTTTGTCATTGGCATGACGCACAAGCTTGTGCTTCATTCAAATAACGCCATTTGCGCATGATTGACCGCTGCTGCGCTTTTGCGCGGTGTGGGGGCGCGTTTTTTGCGGCTGCCATGTTTTGCTAATACTTCGCGGCTAGAGGCTTTGGACTCGCCGCCTTTGTAAGCTTGATGCAGACGCTCTCGCGCCTGCCGCGCGGCGTGCTCATGCTCAATAATCGGATGCGGGTAATCTGTACCTATCATGCAGCCATAACGTTGTTGTAACGCGGGCGTTAATCGCCATGGCTCATGAATCCACTCGGCGGGAACATTGGCCAGTTCGGGCAGCCAGCGGCGAATAAAATGCCCGTCAGGGTCTTGGTCGTGCGACTGCTTGATGGGGTTGTAGATGCGAAAAGCATTGATGCCGGTACTGCCGGATTGCATCTGCATCTGGCTCCAATGAATCCCCGGTTCGTAGTCAATAAACAGCCGCGCCAAATGCAAGCCCACCTCGCGCCAAGGTTGCCATAAGTGGTAGCAAGCAAAGGCCGATAACATGGCGCGCATACGAAAATTGATCCAACCCGATGCCTGCAACATGCGCATACATGCGTCAATCAAGGGATAGCCCGTTTGCCCATTGGCCCACGCACCAAACAGCGCCAAATCGACGACTTGACGGCTTTGGCGCAAAGCGGGATGCAAATTAACAAACTCAAGCGCAGGCTCACTCTCAAGTTTCTGCATAAAATGACTTTGCCAAGCAAGACGCGAGGCAAAGGCGCTTAAGGCTCGTCCCCAACCGGGCGGGGCGTCGTGTTTGCGCTTATCGCAGGCCTGCACGACTTCGCGCATCGAAACCGTGCCGTAGGCCAAATGCGGCGATAAGCGCGAGCAAGCACTTTCGGCAGTCAGGGGCGATGACATGCCTTTGGCGTAGTTGATGCCGCGCACGCGCAAGAACGAATCCAGTAAACGTAAGCCATGAGATCGTCCGCCCGCTTGGGCATTGGGACAAGTATCGGGCGCAACAAACCAAGGCGACGCTTCGGGCATGGGCGAGGATTCAAGCTTTATGAATTGCAAAGAGTCTGGAACCGATGCGGGTGCATCGCGCATAAATCGCGCCCAATGCTCCGCCCAAGCGTTGCGCGTTGCTAACCGGCGAATGACTCCATCTTGGCGATATTCGTGCCACACAACGCCTGCCTGTTGCGCCCAAGCTGCCACAGCACGGTCGCGTGCAAACGTCCAAGCATTGCCGGTTTCTTCATGCGACCAAAGCACGATCTGCCCATATTCGGCATGGAGTTTGCTTAAAACCTCAACAGCATCACCCACGCGCAGCACCAAACCCGAACCGCTACGCTTATGCAATTCGCCATCCAATTCCACAAGACACTGGCGCACAAAGCGCCATTGCCGCGCCGAAGTATCGGGCTGTTGCCACAAGTCGGGTTCAATGATGTACAGCGGAATGATCGCCCCATGCTGCGCTGCCTCAGCCAAAGGGTGATGATCAAACAGGCGTAAATCGCGCTTAAACCAGACGATTTGAACGCTCATTTTGACTTAAATGCTTGCCGCTGCACGCAAAGCCGCGATTTCGGCGCGCAGGCGTTCATTTTCCTGCTCAAGCTCCACTTGGCGCGTCACTTCTTTTTGAATGCCGATGTAATAAGTCAGCTCGGAGGCTTCATCAAACACCGGCGTAATGGACAGCTCATTCCAAAACATACTGCCATCTTTACGATAATTTCTAAGTACTGTGCGCACCGCTTGACCCTGCACCAACGCCTTACGAATCACATCAATGCCGCCTTGCTCGCGATCATCCCCCTGCAAAAAACGGCAGTCCTGATACAAAATTTCGTCCGCCGCGTAGCCCGTAAGACGCTCAAACGCGGGGTTGACGTAAATCAGAATATGGTCATCCCCCTCTTGCTCGGAAATGACAATGCCATCATTCGAGGCTTGGATGGCTTTCATAAGTAAATGTGCATCTAACATGCGTCTAATCCTGCTGCGGCTTGTTGTGGCGTTGTTATTCCCTATTATCGACCTAAAGCACGCTTAATTGTTGCAAGCGGCGTGTCATCTTCTGATGTTGGAGAGCAAAAACCCAAGGCTGCAAGCGATTCGTGCAATTCAAATGCGTATTTTCCCACCGCCACAACCCGTTGCCCTTGCGCCGCAAGCAGAGGAAGCTGACTCCCCAGCACCACGGCAGGCGGCTTGTGCGCAAGCAACAGCACCAAGGTGCTTGAGGCTTTGAGGTGCAAGGCATGCAGCAAGGTGTGCGCCGGAACGCCAGCGCCAAGTAACTGTGCATTGAAGCCCGCACGGCGCAGCATCCACACTTCATGCCACAAAGCAAAATGACCACGCTCCGGCGGCAGGCTCGCCACCAAAAGTTGACTTGAATGAGCGACACACGCATCCAAACGCGAGGCTTGGGCAAGCATCAGGGTCAAGCGAGTTTGTAGCAGATGATATTCCGCATCCACTTGCACGGAAGATACACGCGTCTCTTCCATGCTTTGCAACAACGGCAGCAAATGCAGGCGCAATAAATCATCCAGCGACACCAAGCCGAGCGCACGCGCTTCAAGTTCTGTTAAGGCAGGCTCATCCAGTAACGACAAGGCTTGGCGATAGGATTGCAGCCACGTGGCTTGGCTCTCAGGCGTGCGCTCAATCTGCGGTTCAATAGGCGCAACGGATGTTTCATGTTGCGGAAGGCGCTCAAGCAAAGCTGGCACTTGACCTATGGAAACACCCTGTTCCAGCATCGACATAATGTGCTGAATATCTTGAATATCTTGCTGCCGATAAAGCCTGTGCCCTTTTTCCGTGCGCAGCGGCTTGACCAATCCATAGCGCCGCTCCCATGCACGCAAGGTAATCGGATTGATGCCAGTGAGTTTGGCAACCGTGCGCATCGGAAAATATCCATGCTCATTGACGTGGTTATCAGTTATCACGCTAGTCGAACCCATACAAATAATGTACAAGTATTGTACAGCATCTATCCGAGTCTAAAGCATGAAACATCCCACACCAAACAAAGAGCCCCTTGCATGGGTCACAGGCGCAAGCAGCGGCATAGGCGCATCCTTAGTAAGCCAACTGGCGGACGCGGGCTGGCGGGTTGTTGCCTCGGCACGCTCACTGGATGCTTTGGAGCGCTTGGCGGCAAGCGATCCACGCATCACTGCCCTGCCCTTGGATGTCACCGACCTTGGAGCGGTGCGCGCAGCAGTTAAGCACATCGAAACAGAACACGGTGCGATTGAGGCGGCCTTTTTGAATGCGGGCGACTACAAGCCGATGGCTCTAGCAGATTTCGATGTGACCTTGTTCCAGCATCTTATGCAGGTCAACTTTATGGGCGTGGTGCATGGTTTGGATGCTTTGCGAGAACCCATGTGTACACGTAAAAGCGGGCAGATTTTAATTACGGCAAGCGTGGCAGGCTATCGTGGCTTGCCGTTTGCCGCGCCCTATGGCGCAACCAAGGCGGCGCTTATCAATATGGCCGAAGCCTTGCAGCCCGAATTTCAGGCCTGCGGCGTGCGTTTGCGCGTGGTTAATCCGGGCTTTGTGCGCACTCCGCTGACTGACTTGAATGATTTCACCATGCCCGGGTTGATTGAACCGCAGGATGCCGCGCGTGCCATCGTGAAAGGTCTAAATCAACGCGGCTTTGAGATTGCTTTTCCCAAAGGCTTTGTCTTTGTCATGAAGCGGTTACGCAATCTACCCTACGCGCTCTTTTTCCCCTTAATACGCAAGGTGACTAAAAAATGAACATTCAAGCCGCCACCGAGCGTTACTCAGACTTGTTTAGCCAGTTAACCCCCAATGATTTGCAGCGTTTTGATGAATACTTTGCTGCCAATGCACGATTTAGCGACCCGTTTAACGAAGTACAAGGTGTAGATGCCATACGCAAAGTTTTTGCACACATGTACAAACAATGTGCAGCGCCGCGCTTTGTGGTGCACAACTACGCCATTTCAGGCCAAATAGCCTATTTACACTGGCGTTTTGATTGCGACAAAAATCTAAGTATCGATGGCTTGAGCAAAGTGGTTTTTGATGAACTAGGCATGGTGCAAGAGCATATTGATTATTGGGATGCCGCCGCGCAGGTGTATGCACGCATTCCAGTATTGGGTTCGATATTGCGCTTTATCCAAGGCAGACTTGAAGCATAAACCGATTTATTCAGCGCTTTTACCCAATAACGCCAGCTTCAATTCCGGCGACAAGGCCTCATCCCCAAGCCAAATACCAAAATACATTTCAGCTAAACGTGCATCACCGCCTTGCCAAACAGGTTTATCGTTCAGACTTAAGCTCAAACCTTTGCCGGGACGATAATCTAGGGTGTAAATATCATTTTCTTTCACATCACGCATGGCCGCGTGAAGCTGATTGAGCTGGTTTTTTTGACTATTAAGCACCTCAGCAGGCCACTGATTTTCCAAGGTTTTCATTGCAGCAAGCTCAATATCGCTGCGTTTAATATCGCGCATGTAACGCAAACTTAAGCGACGAGGCGTTTCTTTTTGTAAAATAGCGGCATCCATTACTTGTGGAGGCAAATATAGTTGAGCCTCGTAAACTTCAAAGACTAAATAGCTTACTACACCTTGACCGCGCAAAGATAAATCTTTGTCGTGCATATTAGCGCCAGGTTCAGCATGCACAGAAAAAGCGAAAGTACAGAGCAAACTAACTAAAATCTTAGACTTCATGGCGATACCCCATTGTGCAATGAACGCTAAAATCTATTGTTCAAGATTGTTCTCAGGTATTTTCTTTTGAAAAAACAAAATGACTTGACCCACACCAAAGCCAAATTTACTGACTTTGGCACGATTAAGTAAAACACCATCCGGTTGGAGCAGCATCCAATCATCGAAATCCACATTCACCGTACCATTACCAAAAGGCAGTTCGAGTTTGTAGCGCCAATTCAAAGCTTGGCCGAGCTGAACGCCCTCGGCAACCCCAACTACATCGCCTGCGCGACCTTCATAACGACCGTCGGCAAGTTTACGAATCCGCCAAGTGCGCGTTTGTTTTTCGCCGTCGTTGTAAACAAAAGACTCGTCCAGCACAAATTCGCCATCTTGATGATAACCATGAATATCGACCGTAAACTGACGCTTGATATTGCCCGAACCATCTTCAAACATCCCCCACGCGCGGGTATGCCCAGAAAAATAAGTTTCTATATCAAATACCGGTGTGGTTTTGGCAAAGTCATCAATTTTCATGGTGGTGCACCCTCCAAGAAGCAGAAAAGCAAGACCCATTAAAAGAACACGCATTTCTTAAACTCCAAAAAATCAAAGAGGTTTTTCTAAAACAATTTGCATTAAATCGCAGCGTCCGCTGCGAAATGCCGCTTCACAATAGGCAAGATAATACGACCACATTCGACAAAAACGCTCATCATATCCAAGCTCGCTAATCTCGGTGTTTTTAGCCTCGAATGTTGCACGCCAATGCGCTAAAGTCTCGGCATAATCCAAACCAAAAAGCGCTTGTTCACGCACACGCAAACCGGCTGCTTCTGCACCTTGCACAAATAGGTTCTGTGTTGGCAACATGCCGCCTGGGAAAATATAGAGCTGAATATAATCCGGTTCACGGCGATAACGCGGGTAGTCTTTTTCTGCAATTACAATCACTTGAATCGCCGCACGCCCGCCGGGTTTAAGACGCTGATAAACACTTTGGAAATAACTCGGCCAGTATTTTTCGCCCACCGCTTCAAACATTTCGATGGATACGATATGGTCAAATTCACCGCTTTGATCACGATAATCCATCAAAGAAAATTGAGCTTTATCTGCTAAGTCCACATCCTTTAGACGCTGTTTACTCCATTTGAGTTGCTCGCTTGAGAGCGTAATGCCCGTGGTATTTAAACCGCGTCGCGCTGCATGCTCGGCAAAGCCCCCCCAGCCACAACCAGTTTCTAGAATATGTTGACCTGGCTTAGCGTCCAACAATCCCAGCAAACGCGCATATTTTTCTTCCTGCGCCTGGACAAGACTCAATTCCGGATGAGTAAACAATGCGCTGGAATAACTCATCGATTCATCAAGCCATAGGCGATAAAAATCATTTCCCAAATCATAATGTGCAGCGATATTTTTGCGGCTACCGCGTTTACTATTAGGGCGACGCAAATGTTGTAAACGATGCAGCTGACGTAAAAACCAATTTGGGCGAAGTTGTGCCTCCATCGCATCCATATTAAGCGCGCCCAAATGCAGTAACTTGGCAACATCAGGGCTCGACCAATCGCCCTCATGAAAGCCCTCGGCAAAACCGATAATGCCGCCGCGCAGCACGCGTTGCAAAAGTCGTGCAGGTTGATGCAAATACCAATGTGCATGGGGGCCATCCTGCCGCCCACGCAAATGCAGGCTTTGCGCATGGTCAAAATGAATACTTAAATATCCATACTCAAGGTCACGCAAAAAATGCTTTAGGCCTTGTGCCGCTAAAGGTAAATGCTCGGGCGAGAAATTTAAGGTTTTGGTGGATTCGGCTTGCATACGCTGACATCCTTTGCAGGGTGAGGAGGTTCGGGAAATGGCTTGGCGCCTTTGAGCCAGATTTTGAGCGCTTGCCAGTGAATAAGCGTAATCACTTTGAGCGTCAAAAAAGGAATGCGTAAACACTGCTTGAGTAAATTCTTATCGGTTAAATCCTGCCTATGTGCCACATGCGTCGCCACAAGCAGGCGTTTTTCACCTTCGGTTTCAAGAATATTCACCACAAGGCGCTCGGCGGGATGATTAAAACGAAAGTGATAACGCATGGGCATATCGATAAACGGCGAGACGTGAAACACCTTATCGGCTTCTGCATGAAAAGGCCAAACCAGCGCCCTGCCCTCATCATGCAAAACATAATGATGCCATTGACCAAAGGTATTGCTTACTGTGCATACAATGGCCAGCATATTTCCTGATGTATCTTCGCAATACCATGTCGTCATCGGATTGAATTGGTAGCCTAAAATACGCGGATAGGCATTGATGCGCGCGCGTCCTAGAGGCTCCTTTATCCCCGCTTCTTGCAGCGTTTGTTCAAGCCAAATCCGCAGCGGGCTTTCGGTATGCGCCCCATGATCTTTGTCATGAAAACTAAGTAAATTAAAACGGTTATGGGATAACAAACGACAACCCTTAAAGCCGTTTTCAATATCTTCTAAATCCAGCAATACACTAAATACCGCATAATTAAAGCGATAGCTCACCGGATAAAAACGCTGGTGCATGACTTCGCCAACATAAAGGGCTGAAGATGTTTGGCCGGCGGGACTCATGCTTGACACCAAGGCGGCTGAATATCAAACAGTGCTGCGACATTCACTGCCGAACGCAGCGCATCTTCATGGAAACCATAACCAAAATAACTGCCGCAATACCAACTATGGCGATGGCCTTGCAGCGCATGGATGCGCGTTTGTGCCTGCATCGCCGCCGTATCAAATACCGGATGATGATACACATACCGTCCAATGACTTTATTTTCAGCGGGAGGATTCGGTGGATTCAGGGTGACAAAATAATCCGTGGATGTCGGCAAGTTCTGCAAACGATTCATCCAATAACTGACCGCCACGCGCTCGGTACTTTGCGCCACATCATCAGCGGCACAACCCAAGTAACACCACGATGACCACACTTTTTTCAAGCGTGGCATAAGCTGCGCATCGGTATGCAGCCAAGCAATATTTTCCTGATACGAAAATGCGCCAAGCAAGGCGGTCTCTTCTGCATCAGGGCTTTCTAACATCGCAAGGGTTTGATCGGCATGGCAAGCAAACACCACGGCATCAAAACGCTGGGTGTTGCCGTTAATGAATACCCCATCATTCGTCCGTTCAACCCGCTGCACTGGCGTATTAAGACGCAGCTCGAAATGCTTGCTTGCAATAAATTTGTCCACATAGCTTTTGCTGCCGCCACTGACCGTGCGCCATAGCGGGCGATCAATAAGATTCAACAAACCATGATTATTAAAAAAGCGTACAAAACTTAAAAAAGGAAAACGCAACATGGTGCTCGTAGGGCAAGACCAAATCGCTGCCGCCATGGGTAATAAATAATGATGCTGAAACGCATGGCTAAAACGATGACGCTTGAGCATATCGCCCAAAGACTCCGCATTATCTGCTACACCCTCGCCGCTATGCTGCTCAAGCGCCTGTTTAGCAAGGCGATTAAAACGCAATATGTCTTTGACCATGCCCAAAAATGCAGGGCTTAATAGGTTGGCGCGTTGAGCAAACAAAGTATCCAAGCTATTGCCAGCGTACTCCAAGCGCCCCTTGTCAAGCGATACGCCAAAGCTCATTTCGCTAGATGGTGTCGTCACGA
>JBFXGB010000043.1:0-16502 GCA_050178405.1 Halothiobacillaceae bacterium | reverse complement strand
ACAAGAGATTGAACGTTGGGCTCAACTCGATATTGAAATCGCGGCACTCAAGGCGAGTGCAGACGACCTGCCCCCCCCCCAGCACATGGGATGATTTAAGACAAGCCCTTGGAGCATTCCGTAGCGTAGATATTCGCAAGGACATCGCCAAAGCCGTTGAATTGCTGCGTGTTCTCGATGTGCGCTTCAGCCGCAAGACCATCAATATTGGTGTCAGTGGACGCGCACGGGTTGGTAAAAGCACCCTCCTGCAAGCGATTTCCGGGCTTGAAGATGAGCAAATTCCCACGGGCAGTGGCATTCCGGTGACGGCGGTGCGCAGCCAAATTTTTCACTCAACCACCAAGCAACGCGCCACCCTTAACCTGCATACTTTTTCGAGCTTCCTTGACGAAGTTCTGCGCCCCTACCATGACGCACTTGGTCTTGAGCCTCCGCTATCGGCTCATGAGTTCCGCACACGAAAATACCCTGCGACAGAAGCCGAACTCGCGCCTAATGTCCAAGAAAAGCATAGCAACGTTGCGATATTGCGCCGCCTGCGTGAGATGCAGGAAGCCTTCCCCAGCTACGAATCCAGCCTGACGGGCGGTGAAAAAGCGGTCGAGCTTAGTGACTTACGCCAATATGTGGCCTATCCCAGCAACGAGCAAATCAATACGGGCAACCCTTCCCGACTTTATCTTGCCGTGCGTGAAGTACGCATCGAATGCAGATTCCCCAAGATTGAGGTTGAGCACCTTGGGATTATCGACCTGCCCGGTCTAGGCGAGCTTGCTGCCAACGCCGAAGAACATCATCTTGCGGGGCTGAAAAACGAAGTCGATGTGGTGTTACTGGTCAAACGCCCGGTTGAAGGCATGGCTTACTGGGGTCAAGAAGATGGCGCCGCCGCCAATCTTTTAGACAGAGCACGCGGCTTTATTCAAAAACGCGGCGACTTTGGATTTATCGTGCTCAATAACGATGGCTCCAACCTCCAGCTCGAAACCAGCCTGCGCGATGACGTGCGTCGCCAAGTGAATGGCGGTCAAGACGGACAGCACTACACGGTGCTTGAAGCCAACGCGGCGCAGCAGGAATCGGTGTACCGCAGCATCCTAAGCCCAGTACTCGAACACCTAAGCCAACGCCTACCCCATATGGACAAGGAAATTTTTGATGGCACACGCGCCGAATGCCAAGCGATAACAGCAAAAATTCAAACCGACCTGCATGACCTTGAAAGCGCACTCAAACTTACACAAGTCACATCAGGCTCCAGCGTAGAAAAAACCGAAGTACTGACCCAAGAGCTGTACCTTGATTTATCTGACGACCTTTCCAAGATTGTTGAACAACTGCGTAGCCTTGCGCGCGCAAAAGACGAAGATTCTGAATACATCGAAGCCGTCGATCACGCCTATAGCGAGATTCAAACCTGGATCGAGCAGGGCTTTGGTCAGGGCCAAGAGGCGTGGTGTAAAAACGCACTGCGTGAAATGCGCGTTAGCAAGGGGAGCAGCGGCTTTGCCGAAGAAGCCTTGAACCAGATCCGCGTGGAAATCAGCAAACGTTACTGTGCGCTTGATCATTATTTTCAGGCCAAAGTGGATGCACTGATGGATACGCTGGCGGATGTTTTTACGCAGCGTCTCGGCGGACTGCTGCACGATACGCAGGGCGCGGATGCGCTCGCCCTACTCGCCCAGCATCTGACGGAAGCTTCCGAGCCTTGCCCGACCTTAAGCCACGCAGTGCAGGAGCTGATCGCGCTCAAGCTGGATTATCGCACCCAGTTGCACCCACTCGTGCGCCGTGAATTGGACGACCTAAATTTGCAAGTCATTAACCCGACAACCTGCAAAGCAGAAGACCAGATTGTCGTTAAAGTCAATGAAGACGGAGCCGAAGAACTTTTGCGCGAACTCGCCAAGTTGGCACTGCAAGCAGCCTATCGCACCAAAAAAGCGCTTATGCAGCGCGCCGACATTCCTGCCTTGGTTCTGCACGCCGCTGCCGAACAGTTTGATGATGTATTGATTCGTGATGCGCAATCGATAAAAGAGTTGCGCCGCTTCACGCGCTCGTTCCGCGATGAAATCTGGCCCGGCGTGTTTCAAGGTATTGCGGCAGAAAACGCCCAATACGCCAAGCTTAAAAACACCCTAACCACCATCAAAACCCATCTCAATAACCTGACCGCGAGCCAAGCATGAACAACCATCACGACTTTATTTTCAAAATCGGCATTCTTGGCCCCACGCGTGTCGGCAAAACCTCGTTGATCGCGGCTGTACTGCAAAACTCCAACGATCTACTCAGTGGAACCCCCGTCAGCATGGCGGCGTTTGACGGCAAAACCGAAAAACGCCTGTCGCAACATCACAAGGAACTGGAAGGTTCGATTCGCGCAGGTGAGTTTCATCCCGGCGCAGTATCGGGAACCGAAGAATCTTTTACTTACGAGCTGCATCTAAACCCCGGTGTGGCTGGCGCTGCGGGTATCCGCTTCAGCCTGTTGGATTATCCCGGCGGCTGGATTGATGCCGACAAACGCCCCGCCGAGCGGGAGGAGGAATGGAAACGCTGCAAACAATGGATTAAAGACAGTAGCGTTTTGCTCGTACCGATTGAATCGGCGGTTATGATGGAGGCGCATATTGCCGCCCATAAAAGAGCCGTGCCCAGCATTTTGAATACCCATGACGTGGCAAGCGTGGCACGCGATTGGGCCAAAGCACGCGCCAAAACGCCCCACCAACCCGCCGTTATGATGCTTTGTCCGGTCAAATGCGAATCGTATTTCGATGACAATGGTGGCCGGCTTGATGCCTCCGATTTGCTTAAGCGCCATGTTGAAGACTATTACCACGAGGTGATTGAAGCCGTGCGCAAAGAAAGCGACGGTATAGATATTTTGTATGCGCCTGTGGACACCGTGGGCTGCTGCGAGATTACCCACACACGCTGGACGCCTCACGAGGACAGCCTTTCGTTTTCTGCTGACTATCGGGTGCGCGACCCCGCACGCCGCTCGATCAAAGGCGCAGAAGCTGTATTGATTTCGCTCTGTCGGCTGATGGTCGATGCTGGGAAAACTGCCGAAGATGATATTGCTCGGCAGACGATCAATGCTGCACTAGAAGCTCAAGCGATTGCAAATCTATCACGTACAGCGGCCGATGCGGCCTCGGCTTACGCCCATCGTGATGAAGGTTTATTCGTCAATTTTTGGCTTAAGTTAACGGGTGAGCGCCAACTTCGCGAGCGTGCCGCTGAAAATCAAAAGCAAGAATCTGAAAAACATCAACTCTACGCAAACGAAAAAGACCTCTCCGTACAAGCTCAACAACAAGTGCTTGAAAGTTTAGATGAAACCATTCAACGCCTTGCTAAAAAACCCTTGGGCTCACGAGCAAGCAAGTTATGAACACAAGCACCATGCGAGCCTACGTTCAAACACGCGGTAAAAACACCGACTATCAGTTTCTCGGCGCATCGCCGCCCGATGCGTGGTGGCAAGATTTTCGTGATGCCTCAAGCTTTGAACAACCCACGCTGATTGTAAAAGGCGATACACACACGTGGCACGCCTACCTCAGCGGTATAGCCTCCGCTCGAACCGACCGTGTCGGCACAACCATTCGTTACACCTTGGTCATAGAAGGAACATGCTCCGCGTCCCTTGAGGATGATTCCGCCTTGCACCTAATACGCGCATGGCTTGAAGAAGCCGTTGCCAAAAATGCCGGTCAAAGCCAACAAGGGCGATTGGGCAAGGCGCTGGATCGCGTTTTTGACGAGTCGCGGGTTGAGGCGAGTCTTGCGTCTTCCGATGTCGCAGGTTTTTTGCTATCCGAGCTTGAACTTGATTCTGGTCATTCAGCGCAATCGGGTTGGAGCGGTTCATGGGTAAGCGCCATGAACCACGCTTCGGCACGCAGCGCGTTTGAATATCGTATTGCTGAGATATTGGCAGGAAAGGAAAAAGGATTCGCCGCGTGGTTAAATCTTCTTGGTACTACCGAGGATGTCAACAAACTGGCGCAGAAATTTGAAGGGCACTGTGCCGTGCTGATAGATACTCCTGCTGATGATTTTGAGGATGATGGCTACGCGAAGATTAAAACACCTCCCCCAAAGCCGCCTGCACCAGAATTGCCCAATCCGAGCAAGACTCCAAGCCCCTCACCCGACGATGCACCCGTGCCGCATCAAATGAAAAGTCATGCGGCAAACACTCATAAATTGGATGGGCTGCGTAAACCCTTCGTTGTTGCTGCGCTGCTCATTATCACCGTGATTGCGGTGATCGTTTTGTCTAATTCAAAACCGAACCCTACCCCAGACCAACCGAACCCCGTACCTACGACAACACAACGCTGAATGTAACCGAGTTACGAACTGTTGTTCTTAGCTCGATAGGCACGAACAGGGGGTATATTATGGCTATATATACTAAGATTGTAGCCATAATCTTCATATGGAATCCACCATGAGCACCGCCGCCATATCCACTCTGAAAAACCAGCTGCCCGAATGGGTACACAAAGCCGAACAGGGTGAGGACATCCAGATTACCCGCCACGGCAAGCCTGTCGCCGTCATCGTCTCGCTTGAGCGCTACCAGCGTGTATTCGCCACGAATAAGGGTGTGTTCAATGCTTATCTACGCTGGCGTGCCAAACATCCACAGGCCGAGGGTATGAGTAATGACGAACTGAATCAGCTTTACCAGCGTACCCGCGCCCCACACGAAACCCGTGCGGTGTGGGAGTGAAACATGCGTTACTTGCTCGATAGCAATATCTTGTCAGAACAAATCAAACCGCAGCCAGATGCAGCTGTTATGCGGCGGCTGGAATTGGATGGGATTTTTTCCTGCACCTCCGCGACCGTCTGGCATGAGTTGTGGCATGGCATTCACCTCATGGCAGAAGGTCAACGCAAGCAGGAGCTAAACGATTACATGCAAATGCTATTGGAAGACGGGCTGGAAATCCTACCGTTTTGCCGCAACGCTGCCGAGTGGCTGGCTGCAGAGCGGGTACGACTAAGGCAGCTTGGCATATCTCCGAGTAAGTTTGATAGCGAAATTGCCGCTGTGGCTGCCGTCAACGGTCTGACCCTCGTCACCCGCAATGTGAAGGACTTTGTACCCTTTGCCGGGCTGCGGGTCGAGAACTGGTTTAGTCGTTAAGTTCAAGCCCAATTTTGCAACATCCAACGTGCGTAAATCGCGCCAGCAATCTTCAACCTCGACAGCACCGCGCAAGGCAAGCAGGTTCTGTTTGTGCGCCTGTCGCAGTTCATCCTGCAGCGCGTGACGACTCGCCAAAGCTTATGCCACAAACACAAGCGTAGGCCGCCGCAAATTGTTAAAGTGCCGCATTCGAAAAATTGACGCACGCTATGCCGCAAAACCCCTCTCTCCACTACGCCCTGCTCTTTCTTGCCCTAGGCATCAGCTTTTTTCTTAATTTGGGCGGTGCGCCGTTATTTGATTTGGACGAAGGCGCGTTCAGCGAGGCCACGCGCGAAATGTTTGTGCGCCATGATTTCATCTCGCCCTATGTCAACGGTGTGCCACGCTTTGATAAACCGGTGTTAATTCACTGGCTGCAAGCCGCCAGCATGAGTGTGTTTGGGGTCACGCCCTTCGCTTTTCGCTTGCCTTCGGCGCTGGCGGCCAGTGCTTGGGTGTTGCTCACCTACGCCTTCGTCGCCCGCGTGATTGACCGTGAAACAGCTCTCCGCGCCGCCTTGATGCTCTCCACCGCGCTTGGCATTGTGATTATCGCGCGCGCCGCCACCGCCGATGCGCTGCTCAATTTGTGGCTGGCTGCGGCCATGTTCGGCATTTACCTGTATTTTTTGGAGCGCAAAAAGCGCTGGATTTTGCTGACTCATGCGGCGATGGGCTTGGGCTTTTTAACCAAAGGCCCCGTCGCTTTACTGATTCCCGGCGCGGTTGGGCTGATTTTTTTCGCCATGCAGCGTGAGCTGCCTGCGCTCATGCGTGCCGCGTTTTATCCGCCGGGTTTGATTCTGCTCATTGGCATCCCCTTGCCTTGGTACATTCTGCAATATCAAGCGCAAGGCATGGCGTTTATCGACGGTTTTTTTGGCACGCACAACGTGGAGCGTTTTAGCGGCTCGATGGAAGGCCACGCGGGTAGCCTGTTCTATTATCTGCCCATCGCTCTGCTGCTCGCCCTGCCCTTTACCACGCCGTTGTTACGCGCGGCGCGTGAATTGCCCAAGCAAATCAAATCGCCGCTTGGCCTGTATCTCTGGCTATGGTTCGGTTTTGTGCTGGTGTTTTTTTCGCTCTCTGGCACCAAGCTGCCGCATTATTTGAATTACGGCATGACGGCGGCGCTGATTCTCGCGGCGCTTGCCCTGCCCTTGCTACGCGCGGAAAAGTACGCTGGCCGTGCGCTGAGCTTGTTGCCTGCCCTGCTGTTCTTCGCGCTACTCGCCGTGCTTCCCTGCCTAATGCCGGAAGTCGTGGCGCGTATGCCGGATAACGATGCCCGCGCTCTGCTGACTGATGTCCAAGAGCTTTTCCCTGCCGCCTATTTCCCCGCGTTTTTTCTGCTGGCCGCGTTAAGTTTCGCGCTAATTTTCGTGCGCAGCCTGCCGCTATCCTCCACCCTGCTGGGCTTGGCGCTCGCCGGTAATATCGCGTTGGCGCTGCTTTTTTTGCCCACCTTGGGCGCAGTGCAGCAAGCGCCGATCTTCAACGCCGCGCAAAAAGCACGCGAATTGCCAGGGCCGTATGTCATGTGGCGCGTGAATACGCCAAGCTACAGTGTGCATAGCGGTCATGTGCAAGAACGCCGCGAACCACGCCCGGGCGATCTCGTGTTCACCCGAACCCGTGAAGCCGCCGCGCTGACCGCGCACGACATTATTTATCAGGAACGCGGCTACACCCTGCTGCGCTACCACGGAACTGCACCATGAACAGACTGCTACTCGTTTTCGCCCTAAGCCTCGCCCCCGCCGCCTTCGCACTGGAACATGCCGACATCGAACGCAAGGCGCAAGAACTGTCCGCCAAGCCCTATGCCGCGCCGCAAGATTTCCCCGCCCTGCGCGCCCTGACCTACGACGATATGCTGGCGCTGCGCTACCGCACCGCGAAATCCCCTTGGCTGGAAGACGGGCGTTTTTATTTGCAGTTTTTCCACCCCGGCAACTACACCACCAACGCCGTGAAAATGAATCTAGTGGAGAACGGTCAGATACGCCCGTGGAACTACGCCCAAGACTTATTCGAGTGGCCGGACACATTCCACGGCAACCCCGGCACTATCCCTGAGCAACTCGCCTTTTCCGGTCTGCGCGTTCACGCTCCCATGCACGCTAAAGCCATGCCGGAAGAATTCCTGCTCTTTCTTGGTGCAAGCTATTTCCGTTCACGTGGCGACGGCGAATGGTATGGCCAGTCCGCCCGCGCCGTGGCCATCGACACCGTGCTGAAAAAAGAAGAATTCCCGCTATTTACCGAATTTTGGATCGAACGGCCGCAAAAAGGCGCAAACTCCATCCGCATTCACGGCCTGATCGACAGTGAAAGCCTCAGCGGCGCGATGACCATGCTCGCTAAACCCGGCGACACGACGGTGCTCGACGTGCAAATGACCCTATTCCTACGCAAAGACATCCAACGTCTCGGCCTTGCGCCGCTGACCTCGATGTTTGAACACGGCGAAATGAGCCTGAACCTGCACGGGGATTTCCGCCCAGAAGTGCACGACACCGACGGCCTGTTGATTGAAACCTCCAACCGCGAGCGCATCTGGCGACCGCTCTCCAACCCCGGCATCTTGCAGGACAACGCCTTCAGAATGGAATCACCGCGCGGCTTCGGCCTGTTCCAGCGCGACCGCGTCTGGGACCACTACCAGGACATTGGCGCACGCTACCCCAATCGCACCAATGCCTGGGTCGAACCGCAAGGCGACTGGGGCAAGGGCGCCATCGCCTTGATCCAGATTCCAACTGACAACGAATACATGGACAACGTGGTCGCCTTCTGGACACCGGACAAACCCGCCAAAGCGGGCGACACGCTGCGCTACGCCTACCGCCTGACCTGGCACGGCCACCCGCAACGCAAGGGAGATGTGTGGATGGTGCGCGACACGCGCATCGGACGCGGCGACATCTTCAACGGCGAACAGGCCACGCGCTTTGTCATCGACTTCGAGCCGGGCGCAACCCCATGCAAAGCCGCCGACGCACAGCCCAAGACGCATATCCAGACCTCCAGCACGGCCAAAATTGTCGAACATCATGTCGATTGCCGCCCTGACGGTGGCTGGCGCGCCGCGTTTAATGTGGTCACTCCAAAGCAAGGCGCGCAAGACCTGAGCTTGTTGCTTTTGGATGACGGCAAGCCCGTTTCCGAAACCTGGAGCTACACCTTCCAGCCTCAACACGAGATGCGTCAATGAGCGATGTCGGCAAGGCATTAAGCGTCAGCCAACTGGTCAATACGCTAAAAAACTTGATTGAAACCCGTCTGCCGCTGGTGTGGGTGGAAGGCGAAATTTCTAATCTCGCCCGCCCGGCTTCGGGGCATTTGTACTTCACGCTGAAAGATAGCGGCGCGCAGGTGCGTTGCGCCATGTTTCGCCCGCGTGCTGGGTTGTTACGCATTCGCCCGCAAGACGGGATGCAGGTGTTGCTACGCGCGCGCATTACGCTCTACGAGGCGCGCGGCGATTTGCAGCTGGTGGTCGAGCATATGGAAGATGCGGGCTTGGGCGCGTTGCAGCGTGCGTATGAGCTGCTCAAACAGCGTTTACACACCGAAGGGCTATTTGATGCTTCCCGCAAGCGCGCCCTACCGACTTTGCCGCGCCGCATCGGCATTATCACCTCGCCTAGCGGCGCGGCGGTGCAGGATGTGTTGCATGTTTTGGCACGACGTTTTCCGCTGATTCCGCTAAGGATTTATGCGAGCAGCGTGCAAGGCAGCGTGGCGGCGAATGAGCTTATCCACGCCATCCAACGCGCTAATACCGAGCAAACCTGCGATGTGCTGCTTCTGGTGCGCGGCGGCGGCTCACTGGAGGATTTACAGGCGTTTAATGACGAAGGACTGGCGCGTGCCATTCACGCAAGCACCATCCCCATCATCAGCGGCGTGGGGCATGAAACCGACTTCAGCATTGCCGATTTTGTCGCCGATGCCCGCGCACCCACGCCTAGCGCGGCAGCGGCCTTAGCGGTGCCGGATGCGTTTGATGTGCAAAGGCAGCTTGAACAGCTCGCGCAGCGTCTAAAGCGCACCATGCGCAACCGCTTGGAATCAAGCAGCGTCCATATCGACACCCTCAGCCGCCATTTGCAAAGCAACCATCCGAAACAACGTTTAGAGCGTATGGGTGAGCGCCTAAGCGCACTCACACTGCGTTTACATGCGGTACAAAACCGCAAGATAACGCGATTTTCGCATCAATTACAGCAAATAGAGCAGCGTTTGCAGCGCAATCATCCATCTGGACGTATCGCCCTCTTGCGCGTCCGCCTGACTGCATTGGGCGACAAACTCCAGCAAGGGAGTGTTCACCATCTCAATCTTCAGCAATCTGCTGTGCAGCAATATGCCGCACGGCTGAACATCCTTAGCCCCTTAGCAACTTTGAGCCGAGGCTATGTGATTATGGAGGAGCACGGGCGGGCATTGAGTCATTGTGCAAACATTCTGCCAGGGCAAGCCGTGCAAGCACGTTTTCAGGATGGTTTGGTACATTGCAAAGTGCAGGATGTCGAGCTGGCGTCAGGCTAAACACTTGGCAGGAAGCTTCTAAAAACCCAAATATCGTCTTTGCGAGCGTAGCGAAGCAATCCATAACCCGATGTTTTGTTGAGACTCTTTTGGATTGCCACGTCGCTACACTCCTCGCAAAGACGGTTTTTAGAAGTCCCCTCAGCACTATCGCGGACAATAAAAAAGGGCAAACTGCCCTTTTCTAATCCAAATCTACTCATCAGTCACGGCGTTTAGCTAAATACCGCCCCGCGCCGGCGTAGCGTTTTTTCCAGTAGGAATCACTCAAACTCGTGATTTCAACATCCTTACCACTTGATGGCGCATGCACAAACTGACCGCTGCCCACATAAAGCCCCACATGACTGATACGCGAAGAACGCTGGCGGAAAAACACCAGATCGCCGGGACGTAAATCCGAGGTTTGCACCCGCGTGGTCACGGAATACATGCTGCGTGAATCGCGGGGCAGTTGTACACCTGCCGCCTGGTAAGAAAAATTCACCAGACCACTGCAATCAAAGCCTTGATCGGGGTTATCTCCACCGGGGCGATAGTCCACGCCGCGCTGCTTCAACGCCACTTCAAGCGCCTTAGCGGCCTGCGGTGTGGCGGCCGATTTTTCTTGCAAGGGGGCGGGGTAATGACTATCCAGCGAGGCGCTCTTTTTCTCGCTCACCATGGAACAGCCTGAGGTCAAACTCAGTACGCATCCCAAAGTCAGTAGAGGTAAAAAAACACCAGCCCGACGTAGTAACGGGCTATTCCAAGAGTTTGTCCGCTTAAGGGACAGTGCACTGCTTTGTTTCAAGCGATTCTCACTTTGTTTTTGGACATTCGGCTTTTTAGGACTTCCGCAAAATTGCTCCAGCAAGGCAAAGCGCCGAAGACAGTACACTTTGGTACGGCGAGGCGCTTTAACGCCGCTGGAGCGATTTTGCGCAAGTCCGCATTATGCCCATTCAGCCTTTGAAGGCAAGCACCCAGCACTGATGAATGCGTGGATTGCGTGCAAAATCCTTTGGAATAGACGCCTTGCTTACATCCTCAATCACCAAATCATCTAAAGCCGCCGTATCTAACTTAAAGCGCTGCAAGTTATTGGAAAATATAAGCTTCCCACCCTTGCGCAACAGGCGCAGCGCTTGGCGCAACATCGGCACATGGTCACGCTGAATGTCCAGCGTCCCCAGCATCCTTTTAGATGAAGAAAAACTCGGTGGATCGAGAAATATCAAATCAAATTGTTCACGCGCCTGTGCAGCTTCATCCATCCAAGCCAAACAATCGGCCTGAATCAAATGGTGGCGGGTCTTGCTTAGGTTATTCAGTTCAAGATTGCGCCGCGCCCACTCAAGATAGGTGCGCGACATATCCACCGAGGTCGTCGAACGCGCCCCGCCCAAGCCCATCTGCACACTCGCCACACCGGTGTAGCAAAACAGGTTCAGACAATCCTTGCCCTCAGCCCATTCGCGAAGCCACGCCCGTGTCACGCGGTGATCAAGAAACAATCCGGTATCCAGATAATCAGTGAAATTCACCAAAACCTTGGCTGCACCCTCCTGCACCGTGTGGAACACGCCGCGCTCGTCCTGTTTTTCGTACTGCGACTCGCCACGTTGACGCTCACGAATACGCAAGAAAATCTGCTCCGGCGCGACCTGCAAAACCTCCGGCAGCACCGAAATCGCCTCACGCAAACGCCGACGTGCATCCTCTTGCGACACCGTGGCAGGCGCAGCATATTCCTGCACATTCACCCAGCGTTTGCCCTCAATATCATGATACAAATCAATCGCCTGCGAATACTCTGGCATATCCGCATCATAGACTCGATAGCAGGATATAGCTTCTTGCCCCGCCCAACGCGAGAACTCTTTTAAGTTCTTGCGCAACCGATTGGCGACCATTTGCGCGCCGTTCGACTCTGCCATACCCGCACAGGCATGCACCAAACGCGCCGCCGAGCCATCATCCTGCACGCGCGGCGTAAGGCGCTGATCTTCCTGCAAATGAAAGCGCAACAGACGGCATTCAATCGGTCCATTCAGCACATCATGCGCACGGAACGCACGCCAGCCTAAGTGCCAGCTTTCCGCCTCTTTCGGCAAAATCATCGCCGCTTCCCAACCCATCAGCTCGCGGCGCATGGTTTCGCCCAACGCCGCGTAAAGGCTTGGCATAGCACTCACATCGCCCAAACGCTCGCCATACGGCGGATTGGTCAGCATCAAACCCTGCTCAGGCAGTGCCTCCGGCAGATGCAAGTCCTCCACCCGCCCCTGCATAACATGCACAAACTCATCCAGTCCGGCGCCTTCTAAATTGGCCTGCGCCAGCGGAATAATGCGTGCATCGCGATCAAAGCCCAGCATCAGCGGCAACTGTTCCAAGCCCGCATCTGCCCGATTGCGCATTTCATCTTGCAGCGCAGCCCACACTTCAGCCTCATGCTGCGGCCAATGCTGCAAAGCCCAAGATTTACGCAAAATACCCGGCGCAACATCACCCGCCATCCAACCCGCCTCAATCAGCAACGTGCCCGAACCGCACATCGGGTCCACAAAGCCGCCGCCCGCCTTGGCAATTGCAGGCCAGCCGGCACGCCACAACAACCCTGCCGCCAGCGTCTCGCGCAAGGGCGCATCCCCCGCTTCCACGCGATAACCACGTTGGTGCAGCGCCTCGCCGCCAACTAAATCCAGCGAAACCCGCGCTTTTGCTCCGGATAAATGCACATGAATGACCTGATCGGGGCGTTGCGGCTCGACTAGCGGGCGGCGGCTATGGCGCTCAAAAAACGCATCCACAATCGCATCTTTAACCTTTTGCGCGCCAAAACCGGTGTTATTGATATTCTCGTTGCCACCATGAAAACTCACGGCAAAACTTTTGTTTGGATTCAGCCAGCGTTGCCAGTCCAGCCGATGCAGCTCGCTAAACATGCGCTCGGCATTATCAGCATCAATCTGCGCAATTTCGACCAACACCCGGCTTGCCGCACGCAACCAAAGACACGCACGATAGCCAAAGGCCACATCGCCGGAAAAATGCACCCCCGCGGGATGCTCGCGCAACTCCGTTGCACCCAACGCACGCAATTCTTCAGCTACCACAGAAACCAGCCCTTTGGCGGCACTGGCAAAAAATACAAACGAACTCACAGGCATGTCCATCAAAAACGAATGACGGCATGATACCGCGTCATGGCAGAATCACGGCTTAGCATCTTGCAAGCGCAAAATCTGCCCCCAATACTTCTGTAACTCGTCATCTCCCTCATTAAGGACATCCAACTCATGGAAAGCTACCACGGCACTACCATCCTCTGTGTGCGACGCAACGGCCAAACCGTGATCGGTGGCGACGGTCAGGTTTCGCTCGGCTCGACCATCGTCAAGGGCAATGCACGCAAGGTTCGCCGCCTGTATGAAGGCCGTGTGATTGCAGGTTTCGCGGGCGGCACGGCAGATGCCTTCACCCTGTTTGAGCGCTTTGAAGACAAGCTGGTCAAACATGGCGGCAATCTGGTGCGCTCCGCCGTCGAGCTTGCCAAAGACTGGCGCACCGACCGCGCCATGCGCCGCTTAGAGGCCATGCTCATTGTGGCTGACCTTGATGCCATGCTCACCATTTCCGGCCTAGGCGACGTACTTGAGCCTGAGCATGACCTGCTCGCCATTGGTTCCGGTGGCGCATTTGCACAATCCTCCGCGCGCGCCCTGCTGCAACATTCCAGCCTTAGCGCACGCGAGATTGTTGAAGCCTCGCTGACCATTGCCGCAGAAACCTGCGTGTACACCAATCGCAATTTCACCATCGAAGCCCTAGGCGAAGTTAAATCATGACCACACTCACCCCTGCCGAAATCGTCGCTGAACTGGATAAACACATCGTCGGCCAAGCCGAAGCCAAGCGTGCTGTCGCCATTGCTCTGCGCAACCGCTGGCGCAGGCAAAACGTGCCAGAACCCATGCGCACCGAAATCACGCCGAAAAATATCCTCATGATTGGGCCGACCGGCGTGGGTAAAACGGAAATTGCCCGTCGCTTAGCCAAACTTGCGGAAGCACCGTTCCTGAAAATCGAAGCCACCAAATTCACCGAAGTCGGCTACGTCGGGCGCGATGTAGAAAGCATCATCCGCGATTTGGCCGAAGTCGGCATGAAAATGCTGCGCGTGCAAGCGCAGGCCAAAGTACGCGATAAGGCCGCCGAAGCCGCTGAAGAACGGGTTTTGGATGCGCTTTTGCCCCCGCCGCGCAGCTTAGGGCAGGAAACCGGCGCATGGGAGACTGACAGCAACACCGAAAAAGCCTATGGCAATACGCGCGAGAAATTCCGCCAAAAACTGCGTGATGGCAGCCTCGATGACAAAGAAATTGAAGTTGAACTTGATGCGGCGCGCCCCGGCATGGAGATTTTTGCTCCGCCAGGCATGGAAGATATGGCCAGCCAACTCAAGGGCATGTTTCAAAATATGGGGACAGGCAAAACCCAGCGCAAGAAAATGCGCGTGGATGAGGCCTTGCGCGTACTGACTGAAGATGAAGCGGCACGGCGAGTGAATGATGACGAACTCAAGCTCGAAGCGGTGCAACTGGTTGAACAGCGCGGCATCGTGTTTATCGACGAAATAGACAAAATTTGCCGCAAAGGTGAATACAGCGGCAGCGATGTCTCGCGTGAAGGCGTGCAGCGCGACCTATTGCCACTGATTGAAGGCAGCACCGTCACCACCAAAATCGGCATGATTAACACCGATCACATCCTGTTTATTACATCAGGCGCATTCCACGTTTCGCGCCCCTCAGATTTGATTCCCGAATTGCAAGGGCGCTTGCCGATTCGTGTCGAACTCAGTGCTTTAAGTGCGGATGATTTTGTGCGCATTCTGACCGAGCCGGATGCCGCACTGATTAAGCAGTATCAAGCGTTGCTTGCAACCGAAGGCGTGAATCTTGAATTTACCGATGCCGCCATTCGCTGCTTGGCGGAGATTGCGTTTGAAGTGAATGCCAGCACCGAAAACATCGGCGCACGCCGTTTGCACACCGTGGTCGAGCGCCTGTTGGAAAACCTAGCGTTTGACGCACCCACGCGCAGTGGCGAGACGATTCGGTTAGATGCGAGCGATGTGGATGAAAAACTAGGTATCCTTGCCAAGAGCGAGGATTTAAGTCGGTATATTCTCTGATTATTAAATTTGCCACAGAGAACACAGAGGCCACAGAGATAAATCCGGTATGGCCGTATCCTTTGAACATCTTAAAAGAACTAGGGAGGCGCTGATGAATTCATAAATCGTCATTGCGAGCATAGCGAAGCAATCCATAAACCCAAAAGAATCAGCATCTTATGGATCGCCACGTCGCTACGCTCCTCGGAATGACGAATAAATCAGTGCTTCCCTAGGGCGTAGGGTGTGCCGCGCGTACCGCTTAGCTCATCAGTGCGCACGGCACGCCCTACCGCATGGATTAACTCTGTGACCTATGTGGCAAATAAAATCATCCAAAGCGCAATTTGAAATACAAAATCGTGCCAGCAAGTCCGGCAGTCACAAAATTAGCGATGATGATCGGCCATGAGCCTATCAGCACGCCGTAAACCAACCACAACAGCACGCCCGTGGTAAACATAGAAAACATGCCCAAGGATAAATCGCGAGCATGTTTGCTTTTCCACGTCTGAATCACCTGCGGCACGAACGCAATTGTGGTAAAAAATGCCGCGACAGAGCCAATCCACTCAACGATCTGCATGATTTACACCCGAATATTGTCGATCAGGCGCGTTTGCCCTAGGCGGGCAGCAATCAGCACCACCAAGGGCTCTGTGGCTGAACTTGGGACTGCCAAGTCCTCCACCCGACGAATCGCCACATAATCCGGCACAAAACCCGATGCTAGCAGCGAAGCACGCCCCTCAGCTTCCAGACGCTCAAAATCCGTGCGCCCCAGATGAAGTTGCTCGGCCATCTGTTTAAGCGTGCTGTAGAGCATGGGCGCACGCGCACGCTCCTCAGAGCTAAGATACGCATTGCGCGAACTCATGGCCAAACCGTCAAGCTCACGCTCGGTGGGTTGGCCGATAATCTCAAGATTAAAATTCAAGTCCGCCACCATGCGCCGGATGATGGTCAGTTGTTGAAAATCCTTCTCACCCAACACTGCCACATCCGGCTGCACTACGTTAAACAGTTTGGCGACAATGGTCGTCACGCCGACAAAATGCCCTGGCCGCGCTGCGCCGCACAGCACGTCTGACAGCTCAGGGACTTCAACGCGGGTCTGTGCCGCCTGGCCGTTGGGAAACAGCATCGCCTCGGTCGGTAAAAACAAAAGATCAGCACCCACCGACTGCAATAAGGCCGCATCACGCGCAGTGTCACGTGGATAGCGACTAAAATCCTCGCCCACGCCGAATTGCAGCGGATTGACAAAAATACTCACCACCACCGCATCGGCATGGTGTTTTGCTGTTTTCACCAGCGCCAAGTGGCCATCATGCAGCGCGCCCATAGTGGGCACAAAGGCAATGCGCCCTGCCCCGTTTTTGCGCAGTTCAATCAAAGCCGCACGCAAGCGAGCAATGTCATGCACAAGCTGCAGTATGCCGCACCTAGAATCTGCGCAAGCGCGTCGAGCAGCGCCTGATTCTGCTGCGGTGTACCAATGGTAATGCGTAAGAATTGCTCAATACGCGGCTTGTTGAAATGACGCACGAT
>JBFXGB010000042.1:0-17211 GCA_050178405.1 Halothiobacillaceae bacterium | reverse complement strand
TGGCATCTTCCACGCTCATCTCCAGCTCAATCGCTTCATCTTTGGCGATAAAAATCACATAGCCGGAGGTTGGATTCGGCGCGGTGGGCAAATAAATCGTCAGCACTACGGCGTGGGTCTTCTCCTGAATCTCCCCCACCGGATCACCCGCAAGAAAGGCCAGCGTCCACAAACCTGGGCTTGGGTACTGCACCAGCATCACCTTACGAAACGATCGGGAATTGCTGGAGAAAAAGGTTTCCAAAAGCTGCTTAATCCCTGAATACACCGAGCGCACAATCGGGATACGATCCAAAATGGCCTCGCCCAAGCCCACGAGCTTACGCCCAAGGAAATTCGCTGCAATCAAACCCGTCACAAACAACGTCATTAAAGCGAGCAATATCCCAAGCCCTGGCACCGGAAAAGGCAGCCAGCTTGAGGGGCGATACTCACGCGGTAGCAGCAACAGGCTCATATCCATTAAATTGACCAAGGTCACGACAATCCACCCCGTGGCCGCAAGCGGTGCCCAAATCAGCAAACCCGCCACCAAGTAGCGGCGAACATGCCACCAGAAGCCGTGCTTTTGTTCAGGAATGATCGCGTCCGCGTTGTCCGCTTGATTCTTAGGCATATTGACCACTCAAAAACAAAAAAATAGTGCACTGAATGATACATTTAATAAGAGTAAAGCAACGCGCACTATTTAACCCGCAGGCTCACCCATGCCCAAAACCATACTCATCACCGGCTGCTCCTCCGGCATCGGCCTCTCTGCCGCGCACATGCTGCGCGAGCGAGGCTGGCGCGTGTTTGCCAGCGCACGCGCTCTTCGCGACGTTGAACGCCTGCACGCCGAAGGTTTCGATGCGCTCCTGCTTGATTTAGACGACTCCGCCTCAATTCATGCGGCAATGAACACTCTGCTCACCCGCACCGGCGGGCGCTTAGACGCACTGTTTAACAATGGCGCATGGGGCTTGCCCGGCGCGGTGGAGGACTTAAGCCGCGATGCCCTGCGTGCGCAATTTGAAACCAATCTTTTCGGCTGGGTGGAACTCACTAACCTTGTCATCCCCGTGATGCGCAAACAGGGGCACGGGCGCATCGTGCAATGCAGCTCGGTGTTAGGCTTTGCTGCTTTTCCCTATCGCGGCGCGTATACCGCCAGCAAGTTTGCCCTTGAAGGACTGAGCGACACCCTGCGCATGGAACTGCGCGGCAGCGGCATTCACATCAGCCTGATTGAACCCGGGCCGATTCAAACCCGCTTCCGCGCCAATGCTCATGCCGCGTTTGTACGCTGGATTTCGCCCGCAAACAGTGCGCACGCCGCCCAATACCAAAACCAACTCGCCCGCCTGCAAAAAGAAGGCGCTGCTGCGCCATTCACCTTGCCGCCCGAAGCCGTGGTGAAAAAACTCATCCACGCACTAGAAAGTTCGCGCCCAAGATTGCGCTACCGCGTCACCGTCCCGACGATTGCCTTTGCATGGATGAAACGTTTTTTACCTGAACGTTGGATGGACTCGCTCCTGATACGCGCCTCCGGCGATGGGCAACGCTAAGTCAATAAAGCTCATGTAGCCCGGGTGTCAACCCGGGGCAGACTTTACAACTGGCATGGCTGCCCCCGGATTCTCGCTGCGCTTCATCCGGGCTACTAGGACTGATCTTTGTATTCTTCTAATTATTTTAGCCAACGCTCATTTGTAGGGTGGATAAGGCGAAGCCGCATCCACCATGGGCGGCACGGTGGATGCGGCTTCGCCTTATCCACCCTACTGTGCGCCTCCGGCGATGGACAACGCTAAACGAATAATTCACACACCCCACGCAACACTTCGTCTAGTATCCATCCAAGCCGAAACCAAACTAAGAGGACACAACAAGAATGAATCGCCTCCTTGCACCCATCCTAGGCCTACTTCTGCTCGCAGGCCTTGGCTACGCTATTTACAACTCCATGAACGGCCAGCTGGCACTCAAGGCACAAGTCACCGTGACCGGGCTTATCGGCTCGGAAAAAGAAGCCTTTTTTGCCGACCCGCGCGTGCAGCAAGCCCTGCTCAAACACGGTTTAATTGTCAAAGCCGAAAAAGCTGGCTCGCGCCAAATTGCTACCGCATTCGATCTTAAAAAATACGATTTTGCCTTCCCCGCAGGGCAACCTGCCGCCGACAAAATCCTGCAAAGCGTCGGCAAACGCCCCACTTTTGTGCCCTTTTATACCCCGATGGTCATTGCCTCATGGCAGCCGATTGCCAAAATTTTGCAGGCCAATGGCGTGGTGCGCGAAAAAGATGGCGTATTCTACTGGTTTGATTTAGATCGCTATTTTGACTGGACACAACGCGAAATTCGCTGGAAAGACCTTCAAGACAGCACCGACTACCCCGTCAATAAATCGGTGCTGATTCGCACCACCGACGTGCGCAAATCCAACTCCGCCGCCATGTATCTCGCGTTGATGAGCTATATCGCCAACGGCCAGCGCGTGGTGGCCTCCCGCGAAGAAATGGAGGCGAGCCTACCCAAATTGCTCCCGCTCTTTTTACGCCAGGGCTACACCGAATACTCCTCCGAAGGGCCGTTCGAGAACTACCTATCCCTAGGCATGGGCAGCTCGCCGCTCGTGATGATTTATGAATCCCAATTCATCCATGAAGCACTCAAAACTCCTTCAGGCATCCGCCCGAACATGGCCTTGCTCTATCCTGAACCCGGCCTGTTCACCCGGCATGTCCTCATCGGTCTAAACGACAACGGCACGCGTCTTGGGCAAATTCTGAGCGACGACCCCGAATTACAAAAACTCGCCATTGAACATGGTTTCCGCAACACCGATGTAGCCGCCTTCAAAACACAAATCGAAAGCCGCAAACTCGCCATCCCAAGCGATCTAGTGCAAATTATTGACCCACCGAGCTACGAAACGCTTGAAGGCATGATTCAGGCGATTGAGCTACAAATGAAGTAAATCCTAAAACCAAATTAGCCACAGAGGACACAGAGATCACAGAGAAAAATCCAAGAAAGGGAATAGAGAACTTCTAAAAACCTGAATATCGTCTTTGCGATTGCCACGGCCTATGGCCTCGCAATGACAGCAGCGAAGCAATCCATAACCCGCTGCTTTATCAGTGTATTTTATATTGCCACGTCTTGCTCGCGGCTAAAGACTGCTACTTGCAAAGACGGTTTTTAGAAGCACCCGAATACTCCCCCTCTGTGACCTCTGTGCTCTCTGTGGCTAAAAATTGTTTTCCAACCACCCTCTTTCCAACCTGAAGGAATAACGCCATGAACGAACTGATCACCCCACTCAACCCACCCGAACACCTCACCCCGCCCGCGCCCGTGGCCGCTGTGTCCGCGCCGCAATCACGCGAGCTTGTACCCTTATCCGAAACCCAACGCCAAGAACTGGATGCCCGCGCCGAAAACTTCGTCAACACCATTCTTAACCTTGATGCGCAGAGCGTCGAGTTCCGCAGCAAAGCTGATGCCCTGCGCTCCATGGGCGATGCCGAAATTCGCGCCACGGCGGGCATGTCCAACCGCATGTTGGAGCGCCCCATGGCGAACCTTGAAGCTGGCTTTTTTAACGACGCTCATCCGGTCACGCGCTCATTGGTTGACCTGCGCAAAACCATGGAAGATCTAGACCCCAGCAGTCAGGGCGATTTACTTGCACCCAAAAAACTGTTCGGCATCATTCCTTGGGGCGACAAACTGCGCGATTACTTCCTGCGCTACCAATCCGCCCAAGGCCACCTGAACAAAATTCTAGAAACCCTCTACAAAGGCCAAGACGAGCTGCGCAAAGACAACGCCGCCATTGAACAAGAAAAAGCTAATTTGTGGACAAGCATGGTCAAGCTACGTGAATACGCTGAAATTGGCCAAGCCATCGACCAGAAAATCGTGGCGCGCGTCAGTGAATTGCAATCCACCGACCCAGAAAAAGCACGCATCGTGCAGGAAGATTTACTCTTTAACGCGCGCCAAAAAGTACAAGATCTGCTCACCCAGCTTGCCGTGTCGATTCAAGGTTATCTCGCGCTGGATATGATTCGCAAAAACAATTTCGAGCTGATTAAAGGCGTGGATCGCGCCACCACCACCACCGTTTCCGCCCTGCGCACCGCCGTCATGGTGGCTCAAGCCCTCGGCAACCAAAAGCTCGTGCTCGACCAAATCAACGCGCTGAATGCCACCACCAGCGGCATGATTGAATCCACCGCAAAAATGTTGCGCCAGCAATCCGCCGATATTCACAAACAAGCCTCCAGCGCCGCGGTAAACATCGACTCGCTCAAACGTGCCTTCACCGACATCTACGCCACCATGGACGACATGGCGACCTACAAAGTCAAAGCGCTAGAAAACATGAAACAGACCGTGGATGTACTCAACACCGAAATCCACAAATCGCAAACCTACCTCGACCGCGTGCGCGGCGAAAAAGCACAAACCGAAGTCGCACGCTTGAATATGCCAAGTGATCTGACGTTGTAATACACAAGACTTACACAGATCGGCGGATTTGCCCCCTCCCCCTTGACGGGTGAGGGTTGGGGAGAGGGTGGAAACGTTGGCATAAGCCTTTGTTTTATCTGATGTTGCACCCCCTCCCCCCAACCCTCTCCTTTGATGAGAGAGGGAGCTCAATCCACGATTTGCGTCAAAGGCTTACGCCCACCACCGCCCATGAGAATCCCCGATGAACACCACGACCAAACCCAAGTCCAAGTTCAATCTTTTCAACCTCATTCTGGTTGTCATCATTTTGTTTCTAGCATGGTCATGGTTCAGTGGCGGCTCAAACACCCACGCGCCAAGCAGCGGACAAGACAGCAGTAACACCCTGCGCGTCCTTGCCGGCTCCGAACTCAAAGACATCGAACCGCTGTTACCGCAACTGGAAAAAGACACCGGAGTGCGCCTTAAGCTCGACTACATCGGCACGCTGGAAGGTGCCGAACAACTGGCGCAAGGCGCGAACTATCCGCTGGCGTGGTTTTCCCACGCCAAATATCTGGAACTGCTCGAAGGCGCACGCAACCGTGTCATTGCACGCGAAAAAATCGCCCTCTCGCCCGTCATTGTCGGGGTCAACACAACCAAGGCCAAAGCGTGGGGTTGGGATAAAACCCCACCCTCTTGGAGCGACTTAGCCGCCAAGGCGGCACAAGGCGAATTCAAGTTCGCCATGACCAACCCGACATCCTCCAATAGCGGCTTTTCGGCACTTATTGCCCTGATTGCATCGCTCTCCAGCGACCCGGAAAACTTCACCCTCACGCCTGCGCAGCAGCAAACGGTGCAGGATTTCTTCAAAGGCCAACGCCTCACCGCCGGCTCATCCGGCTGGCTCAGTGAAGCCTTTGTGCGTGAACAAGCGCATCTGGATGGCATTATCAACTACGAGTCGGTGTTATTGCAGCTTAACCAAAGCGGGCAATTACGCGAGCCGCTGACCCTCATCTACCCGCGTGAAGGCGTGGTCACGGCGGACTATCCGCTCTTGCTGCTCGATGCGAGCAAACGCGCCGAGTACGACAAAGTGGTGGCCTGGCTCAAAAGCCCCGCCGTGCAAGAACGCTTAATGATGGACACCGACCGCCGTCCGATTCTGCCCAGCATCCCGCTGGAGGCGCGTTTTGGCACGCAAACCCTGATTGAACTGCCCTTCCCCGGACAACGCTCGGTGGTGGATCGCATCCTCACCAGCTACCTAGACGAACAGCGCCTCCCCGCCCACGCCTACTTTGTTATCGACCTGTCCGGCTCCATGCAGGGTGAAGGCTTGAGCGCGCTCAAAACGGCGCTGCTCAACTTGATGGGCGGCGACACCTCGCTCACCGGACAATTTTCACGCTTCCGCGCGCGCGAAGAGATCAGCTTCCTGCCCTTCCGCCATATTGCCGAACCGGTCACGGAATTTACCATTGCAAGCGGCGATGCCCTTGAAAACAGCCTTGCCGCCCCGCGCCAGTTCACGCAAAATTTTGTCGCTGATGGCGGCACGGCGATTTTTTCTGCGCTTGCGGATGCGTATACTCAAATGGCGCAAGAGCAAAGCAAACATCCCGACCGCTATTATTCCGTGGTGCTGATGACAGACGGCGCAAACACCAGCGGCATGACTCTTGCTGATTTCAAGTCTTTTTTCCGTCAACTTCCCCCCGAGGCTCAAGCCATTAAAACCTTCCCCATCCTCTTTGGCGATGCCGACACCCAAGCCATGCAGCAACTCGCCGACCTGACCGGCGGCAAAGTCTTTGATGGCAGCAACAATCTTGGCGCGGCCTTCAAAACCATACGCGGCTATCAATAACATGGGGCGTGTTCTTGTTCAGATTCTTATCGGCTCGATTGCCGCCATTGCGGCCTTTGTCGCCTTGCTGTCTTTTAGCAAAAAACGCAAAGCCGAGCGCGAAGCCCTACAAACCCTAGCGCGCGAAAAAGCCGAACTGGAACAAGCCTTGCACGAACAACGGCGCAACACCCCCGCACCGCCCCCACCGCCGCCCGCCAAAAAAAGTCGCTTCTGGGTCTGGCTTTACAGCAACGGCAACTTGCTAGGCTCTGCACTGGCGCTCGCGGGCTTGGGTCTGTATTTTGCCGGACTGCTCGGCGATATTTGGTGGCTTGTCGTGCCAGGGCTATACGTCGCTGGCTATCTCATCGCCCCGCGCCCGCCGCGCCGCCAAGACAGCCTCTCGCAAGCCCAAGCTGACCTGCACGAGGCACTGGACGAATTGCAACGCCGCGCCCATGGTGGCCTGACCGCCGAACGTTTGGAAACCTTTGATCGCCTGATTGCCAGCCTGCGCGAGACCTTGCCACTGCTTGAAAAACAAAGCATGGGCGATCGCACCGCCTACACCCTGCGCCAAACCATCCTCGACTACCTACCCACCACGCTGGACAACTACCTGCGCCTGCCGCGCATCTATCGGCAAATGCACAAACTTAGCGACGGACGCACCCCGCGCCAAGTGTTTGTCACCCAGCTCGATTTACTCAACAATGAAGTGCAAAGCAGCCTGATTGCCCTTGCCGACAACGATACCCAACAACTGCTTGCCAATGAGCGTTTTCTTGCCGACCGTTTTTCCCGCCCCGAGTCGTTCTAAATGCAGAGAATTTGGCTACCGCCCTTTCAAGTACGCCTAACGCACCGCACGCGGCGCACCATGGTCAGCATCCACCCCTCACGCGGGCTGGAAATCGTCACCCCCAAACAAATCACCCTGCGCGAAGCCTTACGCATTCTCAAGCAACATCGCGCATGGATAGAAGACAAGCTGCCCCATCTCAAAACCCAAGCCACACCCGCCCATACCCCGTGGCCAAAGCAGCAACTCCCCGAACACATCCACCTGCCCGCCTTGGATGAACACTGGCAACTTATCCACCGCCCAAGCCCCGCACCGGCAACGCTGCATATCCACGCGACAGAACAGCAACTCATCTTCAGCGGCGAGCCTGAACAACTCTGGAGCCTGCTGCAACGCTGGTTTATTAGCCATACCAAGGCGCACATTCTGCCCAAACTGCACCAACTCGCCGACTTCCACGCCGACCCACTGACGGGCAGCGGCGTGCGCTGGAATCACAGCCGCTGGGGTAGCTGCTCAAACGCTGGGCGCATCAGCCTAAGCGCACGCCTATTGTGGCTCGAACCTTTAGAGGTGAACTATCTGTTGCACCACGAACTGAACCATTTGCACCACTTCGACCACAGCCCCGCCTTTTGGCAAGCCTTAGAAACCCGCTTGCCAGGGGCTAAAGCCATTGATCGCGGAATGCGGCATGTGTACAAACGAGCAAGCTACCCTGCATGGTTAGCATGGGTTTAGGTAAGAGCTGACTTATCAAGACTTACGCAGAATGGTTGCCTTACTCCCTCCCCCTTGATGGGGGAGAGCGTAGCGAGGGGGCAGCGGGGGAGAGGGTTGTGGCACAAATCTATGTTCTGGCAAAGGCTGCACCCCCCTCTCCCCAACCCTCTCCCGCGAGGGGAGAGGGGGCTAAATCCAAGCACGTAGCCCGGGTGTCAACCCGGGACAGACTTTACAATCGGCACGACCACCCCCGGATTCCCGCTGCGCTCCATCCGTGCTACAAAAGTATGAATAAACACTCAAGCTCGCCTTTCACCTCGGCAAGCGCACACACACCCGCAAACCACCCAAAGCCTCGCTTGCCGCAAACGACAACGCTCCCTCATACGCCGCCACAATCTCACCCACAATCGCAAGCCCCAAGCCGCTTCCCGGCTGGCTTTCATCCAAACGCTTGCCGCGCGTCCATTCGGCATTCAATAGCGCTACATCCGTCCCCGCGCCGTCATCTTCCACCCATACCCGCCAGTGCGCATCCTCGCTCACCACACTCAACTTCACCGTTTTTTGCGCCCACTTCGCCGCATTATCCAGCAAATTACCGAACAATTCGTGCAAATCTTCCCTGTCCAAACGCCAAAACGTCCCCTCCGGCACACAGAGTTCAAAACTCAAACCTCGCTCCCGATAAATCAGCCGCATCACCTGCATTAAACCCTGCAACTCCGCCCGCGCATCCAACAACACAGCTGCCGCCGATGAACCTGCCGACCAGCGTGCATGGCGCAATTCACGCTGCACAATCCCCTCCAAACGCGACACCGCCGCCAAAGCCTGCGGATCGGACTGCGGATTCAGCGTTTGGCGCAACGCAGCCAGCGGCGTTTTCAAACCATGCGCCAAATCCGCCAGCGCATGACGCGAACGCGCCAAACGCCGAGCTTGACTCTCCAACACCGCGTTAAACGCATGACTTAAAGGCTGCAATTCGCGCATATTCGGCTTGGGCAAACGCTCCAACTCACCTTGTTGTAAAAGCTCTCCGGCCTCGGCCAACTCGCGCACCGGACGCAGCACAACGCGCAGCAAAGCAAACTGCGCAAGCAACAACAGCACAAATAGACCTAATGAAATCAGCACAAAATGCCATTGAAAGCGCGTTAAATGCGCATTCAAATCACGCAGACTTTCCGCCACCACCAGCACCCCGCCGTTGGGTAAATCGCGCCGCAACAGCAACAAAGGCTCGCCGCCTTCCCTCACCCCATGCGACACCCCCGCCTGCTCTGGCACAGGCAACACTCGCCCCGCACTCGACGCGGAAAGCAGCTCATCATGCGCCTTGCGCAGCAAAAAATAATGCCCACTATTAGGGCGCAGAAAAATCGCCGGAATATGCGCCGCCGAGAGATGCCCATGCTCATTCAAGCCGCTCATCAGCCATTCCGCATCATGCTCAAGACGCGTGGTGATGTAGTCTTCCGTCGTCACACGCGGCGCGCGCTCGGTGACAAAACCATGCAGCACAAACAACAAGGCCAGCCCCAAGGCCAGCCACAATCCAAGGCGAAAATGCAGACTCATGCAGCTTCATCCAACACAAACACATACCCTTGCCCACGCCGCGTTTGAATCTGCTCGCGCCCAAGCTTGGCACGCAGCCGATTCACATACACCTCCAGCACATTGCTGCCGTGCTCATGTCCTTCGTCGTAAAGATGCTCCTCCAGCCACGCCTTAGCCAACACCTGCCCCGGCTGGAGCATGAACAAGCGCAACAAACGGAACTCCATCGCCGTCAACGCAATCACCTCGCCCGAGTGCAGCAGCATCTGCCGCGTTTCATCCAACTCCCAGTCCCCCACGCGCAACGGTCCTGGAACCAAACCCCGCGCCCGCCGCAACAGCGCCGACAGTCGCGCCAGCAACTCCTCCGGATGAAACGGCTTGGTCAGATAATCATCCGCTCCCGCCGCAAAACCATCGACCTTTTCATGCCACGCATCACGCCCGGTCAAAATCAACACCGGCACGCCCAAACCCGCCGCACGCCAGCCGCGCAACACATCTAACCCCGCACGCTTAGGCAGTCCCAAATCCAGAATCACCGCATCAAACAAGCCCTCACGCGCCAGATAATCCGCCTCATCACCATCCGCCGCCCAATCCACCGCGTAACCCGCCGCACGCAGATTCAACAACAAGGCCGAAGCCAAGGCTTCATCATCTTCGGCTAACAAAATTCGCATCGTGCGCGCTCCATTTGCATTTTTTATCAACCTTCATCGCGAGGACAAACGCAAAAGCATCTACTCAATTAAGCCCGTACTTATCGGCACGCTCCACCAGCGAATGCCCGCGCCATGAAAATGCTCGCGCAAATAATCAATGAGCCTTAATGCGGTGGCCTCATCGGTGTGCAAGGTTAATCGCACCAACGGCAAAGTACCCTCGACTTGCTCGGCAACACTCAAGCTACGCTGCGTATCGTTATGACCGCGCAGGTTACTCACCAGCATCAAGGGATAATCGGCCTGCGCGCTCAAAGCATCCACAAGCTCAGCTTCAAGCGCCTGCCCTGCAATGAGGGTAAACATCATGGCATTGGGTGTCATTCGTGTGCATCCTTTACGGTTATAGCGACGGGTTTAGCTGACGATGAACTGCGCCCTTTTTGACCAAAATGCTGATACAAAATCGGCAGCAAAATCAAAGTGAGCAAGGTGGAGGTAATCAAGCCGCCAATCACCACAATTGCCAAGGGTTTTTGAATTTCAGAACCCGGCCCCGTGGCAAACAGCAAGGGCACAAGCCCTAAGGCGGCGATACTCGCGGTCATCATCACAGGGCGCAGGCGGCGCAGCGCCCCTTGGCGCACCACATCGGCCATCGCCATGCCTTGTGCGACCAGCTGGTTAAAATACGACACCAGCACCAGTCCGTTGAGCACGGCAATCCCCAAAAGCGCGATAAAGCCCACCGAAGCCGGCACAGAAAGATATTCGCCGCTGACATACAGCGCAAACACCCCGCCAATCAAGGCAAACGGGATATTGGCAAACACCAGCAACGCTTGGCGCAGCGAGTTAAACGTCGAAAATAACAGCACAAAAATCAGCCCCAGCGCAATCGGCACCACAAGCGCCAAACGGGCGGCGGCACGTTGCTGATTTTCAAACTGCCCGCCCCATTCCAAACGATAACCCACGGGCAATTCGACTTGTTTTGCGACTGCAGCTTTGGCATCCGTCACAAAATCGGTGAGCGCGCGCCCCGTGACATTCGCCCGCACCACGGCAAAGCGCGAGGCCATTTCACGGGTAACAAACACGGGGCCTGTGGTGCGCGATACCGTAGCAAGATTAGAGAGCGGTTGCACGCTGCCATTGGGCAGGGCTATCGGCAATTCGCTTAATTTTTGCGGCGCATTAACCAGCGCATCGGCACGAATCAAAATCGGCGTGCGCGCTGCGCCTTCTTGCACCATGCCGGCGAGCTGGCCTTCAATTTGCGCGCGCAAAATATCTTCCAACTGGCTCACCGTTAAGCCGGTGCGTGCGACAGCGGCCTGATTAACCAAGATATTTAAGTACAGCAAGCCCTCGTTATCGGTGGTAGCGACATCTTGCGCGCCGGAAATACTACTGACCACGGTTTTAATTTGATCGCTTAACGCATTTAACTCATTCAAATCGCTGCCGAAAATTTTAATTGCCAAGTCGCCGCGTGAGCCGGTGAGCATTTCCGAAACGCGCATTTCAATCGGCTGGGTAAAGCCGTAGTTAAAGCCGGGCAAGGTCGCAAGCACCGTTCGGATTTTTTCCCGCAACGCGTCCATATCCTTCACCTGCCACTCACTCTGCGGCTTCATCACCAAAAACGTGTCGGTATCGTTCAGCCCCATCGGGTCCAACCCCAATTCATCCGAACCCGAACGGGCGACAATTTGCGCAATTTCAGGCACTTGCGTCATCAAGGCGTGTTGAATTTCCGTGTTGAGCTTGAGCGTGCTATCCAAAGTGGTGGACGGCAGATTTTCCACCTGCATCACCAGCGTGCCCTCATCCAAGCTTGGCATAAAGGTTTTGCCAATTTGGGTATAGAGCACGCCCGCCGCAATCAGCCCCGCCAGCGCAATGCCAAACACCGGCCAAGGACGGCGCAGCGCCAAATTCAAGGCAGGCACATAAATCCGGTGCAGTTGGCGCACCAGCCACGGCTCATGATCGGTCACATTGCCCAAAATCAGCGAGGCGACCACCGGAATTAAGGTGAGCGACAGCACCAACGATGCGCCCAAGGCAAAGATGATGGTCAGCGCGACGGGCGAGAACAGCTTGCCTTCTAAGCCCTGCAACGACAGCAGCGGCAAAAACACCAGCATAATAATGATAATGCCCGAGGCGACGGGCGCAGCCACCTCAACCACCGAGCGATACACCAAATGCAAGCGCGGGCGGTTCGGGTATTTATGCGCTTCGGCCAAATGCGCCACCATGTTTTCCACCACCACCACGGCAGCATCCACCAACATACCAATGGCAATGGCCAGCCCGCCTAGGCTCATTAAATTCGCGCTCATGCCAAATTGCTTCATCAGAATAAACGTGATGAGCGCCGCCATCGGCAAAGTCAGCGCCACGGTAATGGCTGCGCGCACATTGCCCAAAAACAGAATCAACAAAATCAGCACCAGCACCACCGCCTCAAGCAGCGCTTTGCTCACGGTATGCACGGCGGCGTTGACTAAATCCGCACGGTTGTAAAACACATTGATGGTTAAATCCGGCGGCAAGCTCGATTTCAAATCCGCCAGCCGGCGCTCCACACCCGCCACCACATCGCGCGCATTCGCCCCACGCAAAGTCAGCACCAAGCCTTCGACCGTTTCACCTTCGCCGCTATGCGTCACCGCGCCCAAGCGGGTAATCGCACCAATCTGCACGCTCGCCACATCGCGCACATAAATCGGCTGGCCGTTTTGCTGGGTCACCACCAAATTACCCACATCATCCAGCGTTTTGATGCGCCCTTCGGCCCGCACCAGCCACGCTTCTTCGCCCACATCCAGCCTTCCCGCGCCATCGTTGCGGTTGTTTTGCTCAATCGCGCGCATTAAATCGTCGGTTGTAAGCTGATGCGCCGCGAGCGCGGTCGGGTTCGGCACAACTTCAAACGTGCGCACATAACCACCCAACGAATTCACATCCGCCACGCCCGTCACCGCACGCAGCGCAGGGCGAATCACCCAATCGAGCAAATGCCGCCGCTCCATCAAAGACAAACTTGGGCTTTCCAGCGTAAACATAAACGCCTCGCCCAAAGGCGTGGTAATTGGCGCAACGCCGCCCGTCGTACCCGCAGGCAAATCACCGCGTGCGCCGGATAGCGCCTCATTGACCTGCTGGCGCGCCCAATAAATATCCGTACCCTCAGCAAAATCGAGCGTAATCACCGAAATGCCATATTTTGAAGTCGAACGCAGCATGGTTTGGTTCGGAATCCCCAAAAGCGAGGTTTCCAATGGCGCGGTAATCAGCGTCTCCACCTCGGTCGGGGTCACGCCAGGCGCTTTCAGAATAATTTGCACCTGGGTCGGCGAAATATCCGGATAAGCATCAATCGGAATGCTAGAAAACGCCATCCAGCCAAAACCGCCCACCAGCAACGCCGCCAGCAAAACCAGCAAACGCTGCGCCAATGAAAAACCGATCAGACGACTCAGCATCACTCGCCCCCCATGCCCAGCGCCAGCGCTTTCAGGCGGCTCATGCCGTGCGTCACCACCAAATCTTGCGGCAAAAACTCACCCGACACATACGCCTTGCCCGCAAACTCACCGCGCAACACCACCGGCACGGGGAAATACGCCCCGCCGCGCTGCACAAAGACTTGCGACTTATTATCCAACTCCGTCACCGACGCGATAGGCAGAGCAATCACAGGCTCACTTTGCTGCACCCACAAACTCGCACTCGTCTGCTGTCCGGGTCGCAACCCTGCGCAAGCCTGCGTCGCTTGGGCGCGCAAAGTCACAAGCTGGCTCATCGCATCCACCGCCAAATCAATTAAACGCACCGTTGCAGGCTCAGGACAACCCTCAATATGCAGCGTAGCGTGCTGTTCTGCCGCAGGAGCCTTAGCGGGCGGCACAGACATCAGCCACCACTGATCCGCGCTCGCGGTAATTTCAAGTAACGCCTGCCCCATGCTCACACGCTCACCGGGCATAATTTTACGTTGAGAGATAACACCACCAATTGGCGCACGCACAGCCAAATTGCTGCTCGTGTTTTTACTCGAATCGCTCACGCCCGCAAGCTTAAGCCGCGCACTTGCAGCGCTTAACTCAGCCGCCGCCGTTTGCGCCATACTGCGGCTTTCCTCCAGCCGACGCTTGGCAATCAAACCATCGGCAAAAAGCGACTGGTCACGGCTCAAACCCTGCTGGGCAAGAGTTGCCTTGGCTTGCGCCATCGAACGTTGCGCCTGCAAATCCGCCAAACCCGCACTCGCAAGCTCAAACAAAACCTGCCCCGCCTGCACGCTTTGGCCTAATTGCGGCAAATCGCCAATCACCTGCCCCTCCGCAGGCGCAGAGACCAGACTGCTTGCTTGATTGCTCGCCGCCGCGCTAATACTCACCATCCCCTGCGTAATGGGCAGGTTTTGGCTCAACTCAAGCGGCACGGTTTGCGTTTTAAGATTCGCCCGCATGGACTCAGGAATAACAATCGCCTCAGACCCGCCCGATGCTGCCTGAGCAAACGTCATAGGCAAACCCAAACCGCCTGCCAAAACAAGCGCAGCAACCAAAGGAGAAAAGGCAAAAATTCGACGGACGGGGTTCATAGCATCATTCCTAATTGAATATTCGTTTGATTTTTGTAGCTCGGACAAAGCACCGCGAGAAACCGACAATAGCCGCATCACAAGCACTCAATGCGCCGCACTCAATGCAGCAACATCCGGCATCACACCCAAGGCCTGCTTAAGCCTGCTCTTATCTTGCGCATAGGCAATGTGCGCTAATTGAGCTTGCAAGCGCGCATCGGCGGCCTCACGCTCAAAATTAAGCAAAAGACTCCAATCCAACTCACCCTGCCGCAAAGCCTTTTGTTTGAGTTCAAGCGTTTTTTCCGCAAGTGCAGCAGCCTGATCCAACCGCACCAAACGCGCAGGCCACACCTTTAAGCGTTGGCGCAAAGCAGCCATATCGCCCAATAATTGCTGCGTCGTTTTAATCAAAGCCACTTGCGCCGCAGCGCGTTGCTGGCTCATCTCCGCCAAAGCCGGCTCACGGTAAGCCTCCCCGCCAAGCGGCAGGCTCAAACTCACAAACAGACTATTGTCATAAGGCACAGCCCGATCACCGCGATCACGCTTCACCCCCAAACTAAGCTCCGGCGCACCCGCACCCGCCGCCCGCTCAGCCTGAATCCGTGCCGTAGTCAGACCCACCTCATTCGCCATTTGGCGCAACAAAGGCTGCTTTTCAAGCAAACCCTCCGGCGTATCCAACATCGAATCATTCATAGAATGCGCAATAGCCGCATCATCCACACCCAAATCAAGCGGAAGCGACTCACCCCCACTGACCCGCACCCAACGCTGCAGAGCGTTATCGCGCAACACCTGCGCCTCTGCCACCGCATCCTGCACACCAAGCGCACGGCTCTCCACACTCAAACGCTCCACCTCAGCCACTTCACCGCGCTTCACCTGCAGCGTCACTGCCTGCACATTACGCTGCATCATCTCATTGCGCGTCATCGCCGCCGCCAACACAACCTCCGCACGCCGCCAATCCCACGCAAGCTCGCGCAACACCCCAAGCAAAGCCAACCGATCAGCAAGCGCCCGTGTTTCCGCATTCAATGCAGCCTGCTCCGCCAGCGCCCGCCAAGCCTCCGACTGACCCAAACGGCGCAAAGGCAAACGCACATCAGCCTGCATCTCCACCGCACCAAAATCACTCATAACTTGATCATTGCGATACAAGCCACTCACAATCGGCGCACCCGCAAGCCAACCATTCGCACGCGCCTGCTCAGCCTGCGCGCTTGCCAAATCAGCCTCACTAATCAAGTTTTGCGCCAAGCGCGCTTCAGCCCGCTGCAAGACACTCGCCCAAGAACCTGACGGCGCAACCGCAGGCGAAGCAACAACATTCCCCGTCTCGGCAGGCGCAGCAGCCAAGCCACCGCCCCAAACCAAAACAAGCCCAAATAAACCGATGTGCAAAATATTTCTTTTCATGGGCAGCATCAAACCACCCCAGCGCTTAACCCAAGCTGAATACAAGCAAAATTAGAACTTACGCAAAACTTGGATTTAGCCCCCTCTCCCCTCGCGGGAGAGGGTTGGGGAGAGGGGGTAAAGCAACTATTCTGCTCAAGCCTTGGGGATAACGATGAAGAGCAGCGAAAATCCGGGGCAGCCGCGCCAATGACAAAGCCTGCCCCGGGTTGACACCCGGGCTACAGGAACTCAATGCCAGAGAACAGGCTCTCAATCCGCCCTTTACAGGCGGCGCAACTACCCTCCCAAAACCTCCCGCACCACCCTCAACTGCCGCCGACTCACCTCCACCGGCTCGCATCGCCCGCGCAAAAACACGCGATGTACCCCATCCGCCCCCAACTCCAGCCGCTCAATCCGCCCCCGCGCCACCAACATGCCGCGATGCACGCGCACAAAATCTGCAAAGCGCGTTTCAAGCGCCATCAACGACTCATCCAGCACCACCTCACCCTCCGCAAGGCACGCCGTCACATAACCATCCCCCGCCTCAAAACACAGCACATCCGCCACATCCACCACGCGCACACTCCGCCCCTGCTTCACCTTCAACTGCCGTTGCGCCGCATCCAAACGCTCGCCCACCTGCAAAGCCTGCACCCGATTCACCCGTCCCGCCGCCTCTAGCGCCTTACGCAAACGCTCCAAACTCACTGGTTTGAGCACATAATCCACCGCATGGGTCGCAAACGCGCGCAACGCATGTTCAGGATGCGCCGTCACATAAATCACCGCCGGCGGCTGCGGCAAAGCCGCCAACCACGCCCCAAGCCCCACTCCATCCTCATCCTGCCCAGCCCCCGGCATATCCACATCCAGCAACACCACCTCCGCCTTGGATGCAAGCAAACCCATCCGCAGCGCCACCCCATCTGCCGCCTCACCCACCACCGTCACCCCATCCACCTCCGCCAAAAGCCGTCGCAACCGCTCCCGCGCCAACCGTTCATCATCCGCAATCAAAACCTTCATGCGCTACAATCTCCAGTTAAACATCCCTAATAAGACTCACGCAGAGTGGCGGTTTTACCCCCTCCCCCTTGATGGGGGAGGGCTGGGGAGAGGGTGAGGG
>JBFXGB010000041.1:0-17214 GCA_050178405.1 Halothiobacillaceae bacterium | reverse complement strand
CACCAAAGGTTTCTGCGGCAACCTTGGTCAGGGCTGCGGTCAATGTGGTCTTACCGTGATCCACGTGACCAATGGTTCCGACGTTGACGTGCGGTTTGTTACGCTCGAATTTACTCTTGGCCATAATTACACCTTGGATTGATACAAAGTTGACAAAACTGAACGACTAAAACAACAACTACGAAAATGGAGCTCCTGACCAGAGTCGAACTGGTGACCTCGTCCTTACCAAGGACGCGCTCTACCGCCTGAGCTACAGGAGCAAAATTGGAGCGGGTGATGGGAATCGAACCCACGCCATCAGCTTGGAAGGCTGAGGTTCTACCATTGAACTACACCCGCATTATGGGATAGCCCATGCTGCTCTATCAGAAGTTCTTACATTATAAGATGGTGGTGGGAGAAGGATTCGAACCTTCGAAGGCAGTGCCAGCAGATTTACAGTCTGCCCCCTTTGGCCGCTCGGGAATCCCACCAATAAAACCAGTTGTGCATTCTGCTTTAGAGCAAAATGACTGTCAAACAATGGTGCCGGCAGTGGGAATCGAACTCACGACCTACCGCTTACAAGGCGGTTGCACTACCGCTGTGCTATGCCGGCAACAGGGCGCGCATTCTATGACGATTCATTGACAAGAGCAATACCTAGTCATCATCTATCTTCTGCGACATGACTTCAAGACCATCCAGCACCAAGCTTATCCGCCCATGCAGATGAGCATCTAAAAGAGCAGGTAGCTCGGTTTGCAGCAAGCTTTGATCGCCACCACACAGCACGATTTCTGCATTGGCCGTCTTTTTTAAGGCCTGTTGAATAGCAAAAACAAGCCCTCCCAAAAACATGCAGCGTGTGCCTGACTGGATTGCGCCCAAGGTGTCATGTTGCAGCACCCTCTCAGAAGCACGATGCCACGCGCCGACCTTTGGCAGCATGGCCGTCGAGCGCTCAAGGCTTGCGCTCAATCCATGCAAGCCCGGCATAATCACGCCGCCCTGATGCAGCCCTGAAGCATCGAGCACATCCAGCGTGATGGCCGTGCCGGCATCCAGCACCATTAGCGGCCTGTCTGGAAACTCGGCTCGCGCCGCCACGAGTGCCGCAAAACGATCCACCCCAAAACGCTGCGGATCGGCATACTGAATGCGCACCCCGCAGCATTCGGCCTGACTTTGCAGCTTAATGATTTCAAGCCGCCAAAGCTGCTTTACACATTGCGCGATACTTAAGTTGAGCTTTGCACTTGCCACGCTACCGACAAAAACACGCGACGGCGCGGCAAGCATCTTCCAAGTCTCGGCAAGATCATTCGACCAATTTTCCTGCGTGTGCGTAATTCGCCCTTCGGCACTGCCCATGCGCCATTTAATACGCGTATTGCCTACATCTAACAGTAATTTCATGCGCCCTACCCCTGTTCAAGCCCATTCATGCGCACGCTCACCTCGCCCGCATGGCACAGGCGCACCCCAGAGTCTGTGCGCACGCGCAAGAAACCCTGCGCATCAACCCCTTCGGCCACGCCGCACCATGAAGCCCCAGGAGCTTCCATCACCCGCACCGCCTGCCCTTGGAGTGCATCAAAATAGGCAAATCGCGTCTGCCATGTGCATGATGGCGTCCGCAACTCATGCAGCACACTGCGCAACACCTGCGCCAAGACCCGCGCACGCCTCGGCAAACGCCGCCCCACAATGGCTTGCAGGCTCGTCACGGGCTGCAAAATTGCACCAGCCTCATGCCTAACGCGCAGGTAATTCAAGCCTATCCCGACCACCACGCCCGTGCGCCGCGCTTCAATCAAAATACCGCCCAACTTCTTGCCCTGCCAAACAATATCGTTCGGCCACTTGAGCTTCACATCGGCAACGCCCATACGCTGCAAAGCCTCGGCCACAGCTAATCCCACACGCAAGGATAAAGCTTCCAGCGCCAGCGCCTCGCGCGCAGGAAAAGCCAGCGACATACTCACTCCGCAGCCCAAGCCTTGATGCCAGCGCCGTTCTGCACGCCCCCGACCTTGCGTTTGATACTCCGCCACCCACGCCTCGCGTCGCGTCAAACCTGCCCCTAGCGCAGAGAGCGCACGCGTATTGGTCGAATCCGTCATCCAAAACGCCTGCACAGGCAAAGGCAAGCGCTCACGCGCCGCAATCAGCGGCGTCACTGGCTGCACAAAACGAAAGCCTCGCGCCATATCAAGCTGCAGCGGCGCACCCATGCGCATAAATAGACGCAAAGCCGCACGCATCATCTGCGGCGTCACATGCAAGCGTTGCGCACTCTCCGCCAAGGTATGCCAGCGTCCATCCGCCAAATAACGCAGCGCCAAGTGCCACACATCCTCGTATTGGCGAGCGTTTTTCAAACGGCAATATCGCCAGACCACGTCAGCAACCGTGTCAAGCTTGCGGCATCAGCACGCTCGTTAAGCTCCAGCCGTGCTTGGGTTTGTGGCGCAGCTTGCAAAACCGCATTAAAACTTTGCAACTCACCCCGCCGAAACACATGCAACTGGACGCAATCGCCCACACGATACCGCCCAAGCAGCGCCTCGAAATTCGCTCGGCTAACACGCTCGCCATCCAATGCAAACAACTCATCCTGCGGCGCAAGCCCTGCCCGCTCCGCCGCCGAATCGCGGTACACCGTACCCAGCACCGCTTGCGTTCCGGCACGCAGTTCTGCACCCAAGGACGGCAAGATTTGCGCCGCAGTCCAGTGCATATTCAAACCTAAAGCCTTCGCTGTTGCCTCCAATGGCAAGTCGTCATAGCCGCGCAAACCTGCCGCAAAGACATCCCCCAATTCAACGCCCGTAACTTCGGCTATCCATGCTTCCAAACCCTCTTCCGGCACGCCGCGCCCCGTCAAGCCAAAGTCGCGCCACAGGGCACGCAGCACATCATCCAGCGATACGGCATCCTCGCTACGCTGGCGCAAAGCCACATCCAGCACCCAAGCAAACAGCGCCCCCTTGGTGTAGTAGCTAATGCTCGCATTCGGCGTGTTTTCATCGGCCTTGTACAAGCGCGTCCACGCGGTCAGGCTCGCCTGCTCCAAAGTCAGGCGCTTACGCCCCGGCGCACGCTGCACACGACTCATCGTGCTGGACAAGGTTTCCAAATACTCCGGCAAGGAAATCAGCCGCGCACGCAACAGCAGCAAGTCATCGTAATAACTGGTCACGCCCTCAAACAACCACAACAAGCGCGTGTAAACCTCGCCATCCAGCGGCAGGCTGCCATCCAATCGAGGCATCAAAACTGCCGGGCGAATGCGCTTGGCCAGCCACGCATGAAAATACTCATGCGTACACAGCCCCAAAAATTCGCGGTAAGCATTGGAGCGTGAAACCTCATCTTCACGCGGAAAATGTTCGGGCCGACACAACAAGGCCGTGCCCTCACGATGCTCCAACCCACCGTAGCCATCGGGCGTGACCAGCGCCAAGAATAAATAACGCGCAAACGGTGGCGACTCAACACCAAACAAAGCCACCACCACCTCACAAGCACGCTCCAAATCTGCCACCAGCCGCTTGGTTGCAAACTCAAGCCGCCCAAGCCAAGCAAAGCGATGCGGCACACCGCGCACTGAAAACTTCACCTCATGCAAGTCGCCAAACGCCAGCGGCGCATCCAGCAAGGCTTCGACGTTTTCAGCGAAGTAACGCCCATAGCCATCCCCATCAACCGCCTCAGGCGCAAGCATGACCGCCGCACGCCAATCCTGCGCCCACACGCTACTTGAACGCAGAATCTCAAGCTGGCAAGTCTCCAGCTCCAAACCCAAGGGGCGCAACCACAACGCCGCGCCATCGGCAAAGCCCCACAAGCTATCCAAATGCGCAGTACGCACCGACAACTCATGTGCATGAACCCACCAGCGCACAGTCAACGCCCCCTCGCACGGCGCAGCTTGCCAGCGTTGCTTGTCCAGCCACGTCAGCTCGATGGCCTGCCCGTTAGCATCCACAGCCTCAATCCAAGTCACATGCCGCGCATGATCGCGCACCATGTAACTGCCAGGTGTCCACGCCGCCATGGCCAGCACCTGACCCTCTGGATGTGGCGTGGGAATTATCAATTCCAGCGCATACTCCCGCGCTTCTGGGCTTGCAGGACTAATGCGGAAGTGCAACATGGGGATTAAGCCGATTTACCGGATTCATGAGGGAAGTTTGCATCGACAATTTCATCATCGGCATCAACGACCGTCTCTAAAGACGAATCCGCCACCATCAAATGATGCCCCGCCGGATGCACGCGATGGTGTTTGATTTCATCCGGGTGCGCCTCGCGAATCGTCCCCACCTCAAGCGCAAAATGCAGCGTCACCCCCGCAAGCGGATGATTACCATCCAGCGTCACCATCTCATCGTCAAACGCCACAATGGTGAACTCCATGCGCCCTTCGGGGCCTTGGGCTTGCACTTGATTGCCAATTTCAACCACCACCTCCTCGCTCAAGCTCGTGCGCGGCACATCAATCAAGCCCCCAGGATCACGCGCCCCATAAGCATCTTCCGGCGCAATCACCACCTCAAAAACTTCACCCTCGGCGCGCCCCTCCAGCGCACGCTCCAAGCCCGGAATCAAATTCCCGTGCCCGTGCAAATAAGCCAGCGGCTCATCGCCCAAGGTGGAATCAATCACCTGCCCTTCGGCATCGCTTAAGGTGTAATGAATAAATACGACCTTATCGTCACTCACCGTCATTGTTGCAGTTGTCATTTTTGCTCCATTGATTATTTATAGGACTTACGCAAACCGTGGATTTAGCTCCCTCTCCCCTCGCGGGAGAGGGTTGGGGAGAGGGGGGCAATCTTAGCCAGAACATAGACTTGCGCCAACTTCACCACCCTCTCCCCCGCCCTCCCCGGTCAAGGGGGAGGGAGTAAAACAACCATTCTGCGTAAGTCCTATTAGATTTAGACCTAACCCACCACCCCATGCCAAAACGGCAGGGTCAACAAACTCAACAGCGTCGAAAGCGTCGCCGCCGCCGCATACAAACCCGTATCCAGGCCGTAACGGTCACACAACACCAGCCCCAGCACCATCACGGGCATTCCTGCTTCCAACACCACGGCGGTGAGCAAGGGCGGCTGCAAGCCCAGTGCCATGCCCGCCGCCAAAACCAACGCCGGCGCAAAAGCGAGCTGAATCATTAGCACCGGACTGACGCGCAACAAAGCAGCGGGCTTAAGCGCATCCAGCCGCAAACCCATACCGAGCGCAATCAGCATCAGCGGCACCACCCCCGCCCCCAGCCGATCCAACACCCCGCTTAGGGCATCAGGAAACGCCGTCCCCGACAGATTCAAGGCAATCGCCAAAATTGCCGCCCACAGCGCCGGAACTTTGAGCACGCCCAGCCACCACGGTGCATTTTCCTGCCCCTTTTCCGGCGTGCCGTAATACACCGCGAGCGCTATCCCTAGGCTCAACAACAGCGGCGTGCAGGCAAACAAATCATATTGCACCGCCACCGCACGCCCATAATCGCCGTACAACGACTCCAGCACCGGCAAGCCCAAATACGTCGCATTCGGAAACGAAGCCGCCAACAACAGCGCCCCCTTCTGTCCTCGGTTCAGCGGCATAACATGCCCAATCAGCGCCATCAAGCCCATGCTCGCCAACACACCCAATGCCGCAAGCCCGGCAATATGCAGGCTCTCAACACCCAGCGGCGCACGCCACAGCACCGCCAACACCAAGGCGGGCAGTAAGACGTAATACACCAGCGTCGTCAACGCGCCACGCGCCTTTCCTGCCTCCCAGCCGCCCGGCTTCGCCCACTGCCACCACAGGCCGACAAGCACCATGGCGGCCATTTGCGCAATGACCAGAGTCATGGGATTTGGCTCCCTCCCCCCTCGCGGGGGAGGGCTGGGGAGAGGGGGTTAAAACCATAGATGCCCCAACAGCCGTTAATCATCTGTCACATCCCCACCCGCTAAAGCCGCCCGCACCTCCACCATATCCACCACTTGCACATGCGAAATGAGCTCACGCAAAGCGCTCGCCGACACACCGCCTGCTTGTGCGTACAACACCAAGCCCTCGCGCACCGCCATCACCATCGGAATCGAGCGCACATTAAACTGCGCCGCAAGGCTCGGCTCGGCATCCACATTCACCTTGCCGAATAGCACATCGTCATACTCATCGGCCACCTCGGCAAACACCGGCGCAAATGCCTGACACGGTCCGCACCACGGTGCCCAAAAAGCCAGCAACACCAACTCATGCGCGGCCAAGGCCTGCGTCAAACCTGCCTCATCAAAATGCTGCACCTTGCTCATGGCCTCGCTCATCACAATCGCTCCTGCAAACCCTGCAACACCCGCTCATGCGCCCCGCCAAAACTGCCGTTACTCATCAACACCAGATGATCGCCGGGGCGCAGTTTGGTCAGCATATCCTCCACCATGAGCGCAATATCGCCACCGCTCCAGCTCGGACAAGCCAAATCTTGCGCCACATGCCGCACATCCCATCTAGCGTCTTCCGGCTGGAACAACCACACTGCATCCGCCGCCGCTAAAGAATCCGCCAAAGTTTCGGCATGAACCCCCATGCGCATCGTATTCGAGCGCGGGTCGAGCGCCACAAGCAGCCGCGCCGCGCCAATTTTGGCGCGTAAACCCGCAAGCGTGGTGCGAATCGCCGTCGGATGATGCGCAAAATCGTCGTACACCGTCACATCCTTGATTTTGCCACGCACTTCCAAACGCCGCTTCACACCCAAAAACTGCGCCAACGCCGCAATGCCCACCGCCACCGGCACACCCGCATGACGCGCCGCCGCCAAAGCCGCCAGCGCATTGTTCACGTTATGCGCACCCAGTTGCGACCACTGCACCGTGCCCTGACTGATGCCATCCAGCAGCACCTCAAAACGCGAACCATCGGCCGCCGCCTCGCCCACCGACCACGCACCACCCGCACCAAAACGCTCCACCGGCGTCCAGCAACCGCGCGCAAGCACCGCATCCAACGCGACATCGCCCTGCGGCTGCACAATCAAGCCACTTGGCGGAATCATGCGCACTAAATGATGAAATTGCGTCTGAATCGCCGCAAGATCAGGGAAGATGTCAGCATGATCAAACTCAAGATTATTCAGAACCACCGTGCGCGGGCGGTAATGCACAAACTTCGAGCGTTTATCAAAAAACGCCGTGTCGTACTCATCCGCCTCAATCACAAAAAACGAACCGCCACCTAGGCGCGCCGAACAGCCAAAATTCCCCGGCACACCGCCAATCAAAAAGCCTGGATTCAGCCCCGCATACTCCAAAATCCACGCCAACATCGAGCTTGTCGTCGTCTTGCCATGCGTGCCCGCCACCGCCAACACCCATTGCCCATGCAGCACATTGCGCCCCAGCCATTCAGGCCCTGAGGTATAACGCATCCCGCGATCCAGCATAGTTTCGCTTATCGGCATCCCGCGCCGCATCACATTACCCACAACGACTTCGCCGTCAAAACCATCCAACTGCGCCGCATCGTAGCCCTCCACCCAAGGAATATTCGCCGCCTCAAGCTGCTCACGCATCGGCGAATACACCTGACGATCCGCGCCCGACACCGTAAACCCAGCCGCCTTGGCCAACTGCGCCAGCCCGCCCATAAACGTGCCCGCAATGCCTAAAATATGAACCAATGGCTTCATGTCGGCGCACTCCCCGCAAATAGACTCGCAATCGTCAAACTCGACACCATAAAATACACAAACACCAGCAGTAGTCCCATGCCCGCGCTCGTCTCCAACGCACGGCGCAAAGCCTGCCCCTGTGCAATCAGGCTCCACATCAACAGCACCAACAAGCCTATCTGCGCAGGATGCAGCTCATTGGCCACCACATCCATAGGCGCAGCACTGAACACCGGCCACGAAAGCAGTGAAATCACCAGACTAATGCCCACCATCGCCGCATACGTCTGGTTAAAACGCTCCGGATGCTCACGCATTTTGAGCGCGCCCCAAATAAAGCCCGCAAGCAAAGCCGCATCCACGGCCGCCTGCGCCATGCCGATGACAAAACCATCTTCAGCCATAAACATCAGGCCGCCACTGAGCACATAGCCCGCCGCCAAAACCCATGGCAGACGCGCATCGCCCGGTAAATCGTCCGGCCCGATGCGCAACAAACAAAGCTCTAGTAACTGGCGCAGTAAGCCCATTTTCAACTCCTTAGAACCTGTTCAAAGTCTCGCTGAGCGGTGCAAAATCGACCTCAATGCTCTCGTAGCCCGGGTGTCAACCCGGGGGCAGCTTTACGCATCGGCACCGCTTCCCCTAATTCTCGCCGTCCTTCATCCGGGCTACAGCGTCAAAAAGACTTTGAACAGGTTTTTATGTTCACAAAGCGCCATAAAAAAACGCCCTGCGCGTATGCCGAACAGGGCGTGATTATGACCAAAAGCCAAGCGTTAGCGAAACAACGCGCTTACTCGACGTCGCCGCACTTCAAATTACCCGGCACCGCCACATCAATAAAGCGCGGATGCGGCAGATTTAAGGCCAACATTTTTTGCTCAAAGGCATCCGCATCAAGACCCGCGATATACGGGTTAATTTCTTTTTCTTGCGCCACCGAGCTGACATGACGACCGTTGTAGTCATGCGCAGGGTACACCAGTGTTTCACCCGGAAAAGCAAGAAGCTTCTGCAAACTCGCGTAAAGTTTTTTCGCGTTACCTTGCTGAAAATCGGTACGCCCACAGGCATCAATCAGCAGCGTATCGCCGGTAAACAAACAGTTACGCCACACATAGCTTGTGCATCCGTCGGTATGCCCTGGGGTTGAAAGCGCACGAATCGTTTCATGACCAAAGGCCAGTACATCCCCATCCGCCATCAAAACATCAGCGCAATCAAGCTTGGTTCCTGCGCCAGCAACAAACTTCGCCCCAGTGTTATGGCGCAACTTACCGCCACCGGTAATGTGGTCCGCATGAACGTGAGTCTCTAGGATATAACGCAAATTCACCTGCAACTCGGCCAGCACCGCCAAATCGCGCTCGGTTTGCTCCAACACTGGGTCAATAATAATCGCGTCCCGCGTGATGGGATCAGCTAGCACATAGGTGTACGTCCATGTATTCGGATCAAACAACTGACGAAAAATGATCATAACCACTCCAATAAAAGAGATTTAACACCCCATAATCATACATCGAACGCACGCAACTTCGCCCCCACGAACAACATGTGTTAGCACTTATGAATAATAGGACTTACGCAGAGTGACGGTTTTACCCCCTCCCCCATGATGGGGGAGGGCTGGGGAGAGGGGGTTAAATCCAAGTTTGGCATAAGTCCTATTAGAATACCCGCATGATTGAACTACAAAACCTTGGACTTGCCCTTGCCATCGGTCTTCTTATCGGCATCGAGCGCGGCTGGCACGCGCGCATGGAGTTAGAAGGCGCGCGCGTCGCCGGCGTTCGCACCTTTGGCATTGCCGCGCTTACCGGCGGCTTGGTTGGCCTGCTCACAGCAACGCTCGGCGCTCTATTTGCCGGCCTTGCTTTGCTAAGTTTTGCCGCCTTGGTCATCGTCGGCTATTGGCTGGACACCCACCCCAGCACCCGCGAACCTGATCGCGGCATGACCACCGAGCTTGCTCTGCTCACAAGCTTTATCCTTGGCCTCACCGCCACCTTGGGTCAGCCGCTGATCGCTGCCATTAGCGCCGTCATTATCACCACATTGCTAGGCCTTAAACCGATTTTGCACGCTTGGCTCAATCGCCTATCCGCGGTTGAGCTCACGGCCACCCTCAAATTCCTGCTGATTTCCGTGGTCTTGTTGCCGCTTTTGCCCAACCAAGGCTATGGCCCATGGCAGGCCTTTAACCCCTACCTTGCTTGGTGGATGGTGGTGCTCGTTTCGGCGCTCTCTTTTGCAGGTTATATCGCCATCAAACTTGCGGGCGAACGCCAGGGCATTATGCTCGCAAGCCTGCTTGGCGGCCTTGTATCCTCCACCGCCACCACCTTAAGTCTTGCCCAACACGCCCGCGCCATGCGCTTTAGCCCCAGCCTGCTGGCTGCGGGCATCCTTGCTGCGTCCAGCATTATGTTTGGGCGGGTGGCGATTGAAGCCGGCGCGGTGAATCCAAAGCTTTTAACCAGCCTTTTACCCCCCTTGGCCATCTTGGGCGCAGCGCATCTTATCGGCGCATTCTGGCTTTGGCAGCAAAGCAAAACCACCACCCCGCCCAACGCCGTCGGCTCCACCCTGCACAACCCGTTTGAACTGACCAACGCCCTAAAATTCGGCCTGTTGTTAAGCATCATCCTTGTGCTATCCATTGGCGCACGCGAACTGTTTGGTGATACCGGCCTATACATCCTCGCCTTTGTCAGCGGCCTTGCCGACGTCGATGCACTCACCCTCTCCACCGCCCGCATGAGTCTCGACACCCTCGCTCTTGATAGCGCCCGCAACGCCATCCTGATTGCCGTATTCACCAACACCGGCATCAAACTCCTGCTCGCCTACAGCATAGGCGGCAGCGCCTTGGGCTTGCGCGTCGGTGCTGTTGTTCTTACCGCCATCATCCTTGCCACCCTTAGCCTTGCACTGTAACGCCATGACCCACGACCCACGCCGCGAACTTATCCTCACTTGGCTTACCGAAGAACTCCATCTCGCCATCCAAAGCCTAGAGCCCGCCTCCGCCGATGCCAGCTTCCGCCGCTACTTCCGCGCAAGCCTTGCCGATGGCAGCACCCGCATCGTCATGGACGCGCCGCCCGCCCATGAAGACATCCGCCCGTTCCTTAGCATCGACAAGCACCTTGCTGCCTGCGGTGTCCACGTCCCGCATATTGATGCCTACAGCATCGAACACGGCCTTATGCTGCTCGAAGACCTAGGCAACACGCCCTATCTCACTGCGCTACAGATTACGGATTTAACCCCCTCTCCCCTCGCGGGAGAGGGCTGGGGAGAGGGGGCTGATAAGAACCAAACTCCGCCCCCCTCCAACGCCCGACCAAACATCGACACACTCTACACCGATGCCCTACGCGCCTTACGCCACCTACAAACCTGCCCAAGCGCAGACTTACCCGCTTACGATGCCGCCAAACTCACAAGCGAAATGCAGCTTTTTGAGACGTGGTACCTGCGCCAGCACCTCGGCCTAAACCTTAACGACAACGACATCGCACTCCTCAACGCCACCTACGCCCTGCTTGCCGCCCGCGCCATCCAACAACCGCAAGGCTTCGTCCACCGCGACTACCACAGCCGCAACCTTATGCTCACCGACGCAAACTCACCTGGCATTATCGACTTCCAAGATGCCGTCCATGGGCCTATCACCTACGACATCGCCTCACTTTTGCGCGACAGCTACATCGAATGGCCGGATACCCAAGTCGAACACTGGCTACGCCAACACCACCAAGCCCTTTGCCAAAACCAGCCGAATATCCCCGCATGGAGCACCTTCAAAACCGATTTCGATTGGATGAGCGCCCAACGCCACCTCAAAGTCCTCGGCATCTTCGCCCGCCTGCACCATCGTGACGGCAAAAGCGGCTACCTTGCCGACCTGCCGCTCACCTTGCGCAACCTGCACCGCTCGCTTGCGCCCTACGCGGAATTTGCCGAATTTATCGACTGGCTCAACACGCACGGATGCGCCCGCCCATGAACAACCTTACCGCCGCCCCCACCGTTGCCATGATTCTCGCCGCAGGCGAAGGCCAGCGTATGCGCCCGCTCACCCTCACCACGCCAAAGCCCCTGCTCTGCGTCCACGGCACGCCACTCATCGTCCACAACATCCAGCGCCTTGTCGCTGCCGGCATCACCGACATCATTATCAACACCGCCTACCTTGGCGCACACATCCACCGCGCCCTTGGCGACGGCCAAGCCTTCGGCGCAAAAATCCGTTACTCCCACGAAGGCGCAAGCGGACTTGAAACCGCAGGCGGCATTCGCCGCGCCCTACCGCTGATTGGAAGCAACCCCTTCATCCTCGTCAACGCCGACATCTACACCGATTACGACTATCAAACACTCATCAACCCAAGCCCAGCCTTGGCGCACCTCGTCTTGGTCAACAACCCAGAGCAACACACCAAGGGCGATTTTTGCCTCGAACACGGCTTGGTTCGCAACCAACCCGCCCAAACAGGCAAACCCACCCTCACCTACTCCGGCATCGCCCGCCTGCACCCTCAACTGTTCCACGACATTCCACCCGGCAAACACCCCCTCGCTCCCATCCTGCGCCACGCCGCCAACCAAAATCAGATAAGCGGCGAGCATTATCAAGGCCAGTGGCACGACATCGGCACGCCTGAGCGGCTTGCGGCGCTAAACCGCGAGCAATAAAAAGACCCGCACAAGGCGGGTCGGGTTCGATACATTTAAGATCGTTTATTGTAACAACGGCTCTCACCCCGGAAAGCTACAATAGTTCACATACTACGACATGAGGTGCGCAGATGGAAACCCCAAACCCAGCCAAGACCCCGCTCATTTATTCGCTCGGCCTCGATATCGGCATGGCATCCGTCGGCGCAGCACTCCTTACCGACGACCACATCCACGCCCTGCATGTGCGCACCTTCAACGCCGCCGAAACCGCCAAAGAAGGCGAATCGCTAAACCTTATCCGCCGTGAAGCCCGCTTGACCCGCCGCCGCATTCGCCGCCGCGCCTTCCGCCTCACTCGTCTGCGCCGCCTATTCAAGCGGATGGGGCTGATTTCAAGCCATGAAGCACAAGCTTTTGCCACGACAGCATCCCCTTGGGAACTACGCGCTGAAGGACTGAACCGCAAGCTTGAGACCAACGAATGGGCTGCCGCGCTCTACCACATCGTCAAACATCGCGGCTTTCAATCCAACCGCAAAAGCGAAGTTAAAGACGACGAAAAAGCCGGGCAAATGCTCAGTGGCGTATCCGCTAACCAAACACGCATGATCGAGGGCGGCTGGCGCACCATGGGTGAAATGGCGGCATACGATGAAACCTTTGCGACAGCCAAACGCAACAAAGGCGGCGCATACACCCACACCTTTGCACGTAGCGATCTTGAAGACGAATTGCGCCAACTCTTCGCCGTACAACGCGACCTTGCTAATCCACACAGCGCACCCGGCTTTGAAGCCGACGTGCATGACCTGCTCATGGCACGCAAACCCACGCTATCCGGCGATGATCTGCTGAAAATGGTCGGCAAATGCACGTTTGAACCCAGCGAATACCGTGCACCCAAAGCCAGTCACACCGCCGAACGCTTCATATGGCTGACCCGCCTCAACAACACGCGCATTACGGGCTTGGGCGTGACTCGAGAATTATCGGATGAGGAGCACCTATCGTTACTTGAACTCCCCTTCACCCAAGCCAAACTCACCTACAAACAAGCCCGCAAAGCCGCCAATCTTGCGGAACAAGAACGCTTCGTCGGGCTTGCCTATCGCCCCGACAAAGACCCCGAAAGCGCCGTACTCTTCGAAGCCAAAGCCTTTCACAAGCTTCGCCAAGCCTATGAAAATGCGGGGCTAAAAACCGAATGGGCGCGGGATGCTATCAACCCCGAACGGCTAGACACCCTCGCGTATGCACAAACCGCCTACAAAGACGACCGCGAAGCACGTGAATATCTTGCGCAACGAGGCATCGAACCCGCCATCATCGAAGCCGTACTCAATGTAAGTTTCAGCGACTTTATCCGCCTATCCATCCAAGCCCTGCGCAAAATCATCCCGCACATGGAATCGGGAATGCGCTATGACGAAGCGGTGCTCGCAGCAGGCTACCAACACCACAGCAATCTGAACCAAGACAGCCCCAAGTCCCGCCGCATTCCGCCCATCAACAAAGAAGACTTCCCCAACCCCGTGGTCTATCGCGCCCTCAACCAAGCGCGCAAACTGGTCAACGCCATCATTGACGAATACGGCGCACCCATCCGTGTGCATATCGAACTGGCGCGAGACTTGAGCAAATCGTTTGACGAACGCCGCGACATTAAAAAAGAACAAGACAAATTCCGCGACAACAAAGAACAAAATGCCGCAAAATTCCTTGAACTCTTCGGTCAAGCGCCCAAAAAAGACCAACTCGACAAGCTGCGGCTCTACGACGAACAAGATGGCAAATGCGCCTACAGCCTCACCCCGCTCGATTTAAGGCGCTTGGATGAAATAGGTTACGTTGAAATCGACCATGCCCTACCGTACTCGCGCAGCTTCGATAACGGCATGAACAACAAAGCCTTGGTGCTAACCCATATCAACCGCGACAAAGGCAACCAAACCCCCTACGAATACTTAGGCGGCGCACACAATGACCCACGCTGGCACACGTTTGAAATCGCCGTGCGCAGCAACAAAAAATACCGCCAAGCCAAACGCGATCGCCTATTGCGCAAAGACTTTGACGAAAAAGAAGCGCAAGGCTTCCGCGAGCGCAACCTCACCGACACCCGCTACATTGCCCGCGCCTTCAAAACCTTGGTGGAAAAGCATCTGCAATTAGCGAGCGACTCAAAAGCGCAACGCTGCGTTATCGTATCCGGCCAACTCACCGCCTTTTTACGCGCCCGCTGGGGCTTCAACAAAGTACGCGCCGATGGCGACTTACACCACGCACTCGATGCCGCCGTCGTCGCCGCGTGCAGCCATAGCATGGTCAAGCGTTTATCCGACTACAGCCGCCGCAAAGAACTTGAACAGGTGCGCAATGGCTTTACCGACCCGCAAAGCGGCGAAGTGATTGACATTGCAGCCCTGCGTCAACTCGAAGAGCACTTTCCCAAGCCGTGGCCGCATTTCCGCGAAGAGCTTCTCGCCCACCTGCACCCCGACCCCGCTTTGCAACTGGAGCACCTCAAAGATGTGAACCAAGAGCACGCCAAAACCGTGCAGCCCATCCGCGTTTCGCGTGCCCCACTACGGCGCGGCACGGGGCAGGCGCACCAGGAAACCATTCGCTCCGCCAAGCGACTTGAGGAGGGCATTAGCAGCGTCAAAACCTCGCTTGAAAGCCTCAAACTCAAAGACATCGAAAACATCGTAGGCTTTGATGACCCGCGCAATGAAAAACTCATCAACGCCATTCGCGAGCGCCTGCAACAACACGGCGACGATGGCAAAAAAGCCTTCAAAGAACCGCTCTACAAACCGAGCAAAGAAGGCAAAAACGCCCCCATCGTGCGCAGCGTCAACCTCGCCAGCACGCAAAAAAGCGGCCTACCCGTACGCGGTGGCATAGCCGCCAATGGCGACATGCTGCGCGTGGATATTTTTACCGACGGCAAAAAATTCTACGCCGTGCCCCTGTATGTGGCGGATGCAATCAAAACCCTCGAAGAGCTACCTAATCGCGCGGTTGTTGCATCCAAGCCCGAAGACGAGTGGACAGTGATGGATGCCGATAAAGGCTATCGCTTTTTGTTTAGCCTGCACCCGAATGAATGGGTGCGCGTGCAACAAAAAGGCAAGCCCATGTTGGAGGGCTATTTCTCAGGGCTTGATCGTTCAACGGGAAACATTTCATTTTGGGCGCACGACCGCAATCAAGCCGTGGGCAAAGATGGTCTGATTCGCAGCATCGGCATTAAAACCGCCCTCAGCGTACAAAAATTCCATGTCGATATGCTTGGCCGCCTCTACCCCGTGCATGAAGAAACTCGCCAAGCGCTCAAGCGCCACAGCAAGGGCTAAGCCATGGCTTGGCGCAGCGTGGTCATTACCCAACCCGCGCGGCTCAAGCTAGAGCAGCGCGCCCTTCTGGTTGAGCAGGACACGGGCAGCGTGCGCGTGCCGCTGGAAGACATTTCCGTCCTGATTATCGACCAGCCGCAGGTTACGCTCACCGCTACCCTCCTTTCAGCCTGCGCCGCGCGGCAAATCGCCGTCATTACCGTGGACGAAACCCACACCCCCAATGGCGTACTGCTGCCGCATCTACCGCATAGCCGCGCCCTGCAAGTCATGCGCAAACAGTTAGACATGAGCCAACCGCGCCGCAAACGCCTCTGGCAAGGCATTGTCCAGCGCAAAATCAACAATCAGGCCGACGTACTGCACCGTTACGGCCTAAGCGCCGCCCAGCTCTTACGCCAAATGGCCAGCGACGTGAAATCCGGCGACAGCGGCAACCTCGAAGCCCAAGCCGCCCAAGCCTATTTTCGTGCCCTGTTCGGCCTAGGCTTTAGTCGTGCGCAAGAGCGCCTACACAATGCCGCGCTGAATTACGGCTACAGCGTCATACGCTCGGCGCTGGCGCGCAATCTTGTCTCCTATGGTTTTATCACCGCCTTTGGCCTACACCACAAAAGCGAACAAAACGCCTTCAACCTTGCGGACGACCTCATCGAACCCTTCCGCCCGATTTTGGACGCGCACGTCCTAGGCAAACTACCGCCCTGCCTTAACGAGCGCGACCTCAACCGCGAAGACAAAGCCTATCTGATCAGCATCCTGCATCAAGATGTTGCCATGCTTAATACCAGCGGGCTAACGGGTCACAGCACCCTGCTGGCCGCAATCGAAGCCATCGTGATTAGCCTTGTGCAACGCTTGGACGATGAAGCCACGCACCTGCACATGCCTGCGCTGGCGGCGCAAGACACCCAGGACGATGGATAAGCCACCATGAGCATGGAGACTCGTCGATTTATGCGCCTACTCGTATTTTTTGACCTGCCCACACTGACCAAGGCCGACAAAAAAGCCTACACCCTATTTCGGCGCTTTTTGATTCAAGACGGCTACGACATGATTCAGTGGTCGGTGTATGGGCGTATCACTAATGGCTTTGATGACACGCAAACCCATATCAAACGCCTGTCATCCAACCTGCCCGCCGACGGCTCGGTCAGGCTATTGCAAGTCAGCGAAAAACAGTTTGCCCAAATGCGGCTCTTGGTTGGCTTGCCCAAAACCCAAGAAAAAAAGGTTCATGCCGCGCAAATGGTACTGCTTTAACGCGCAAAAAAATTCCCCAAAACCCACAACCGGCTACGCCGGACGCGGGTTTTGGGGAGAGCAATTGTAGCCTTCCGGGGTGAGAGAGGGAGCTACAACAAGGGGCGCCGCGAGGGCGCCCCTTGCAGGATTGTAGCCTTCCGGGGTGAGAGAGGGAGCTACAACCTATAGTGTGCAGCAACACAGCCCACGGCATTGTAGCCTTCCGGGGTGAGAGAGGGAGCTACA
>JBFXGB010000040.1:0-18037 GCA_050178405.1 Halothiobacillaceae bacterium | reverse complement strand
ATCTTCCGCCTCGCTTAACGCCGCATCAATCTGCATCTTTTGAGCAAGAGTCTGCATGAGGCGTGTTTTTTGGGTCTCCTCGTAAATCCTCGCGTCACTCAAGATGGCAGTCAACGCCGCCTGCTCGGCACTCAAACGCGCTACTTCTTGCTCCAACTTGGCGAGTTTGTTGCGCATCGGCTGCTGTTTTTTGCGCAACTCGGCATCCAGCCGCCGCTTCTCTTTGCGCCCTGCCGCACTGTTTTCCGCCTCAAGCTCATCAAACGCAGGCTGCTCGCGTGCCTTATCCAGCGCCTCCTGCTCGGCCAGCCAGCGCGGATAATCGTCCAGACTTTCCTCAAACTCGCTCACTTTGCCGCCACGCACCAGCCAGAGGCGATCCGTCGTGGCACGCAGCATGTAACGGTCATGCGACACAATCACCATCGCCCCCTCGAAATCCTGCAACGCCAAGGCCAGCGCGTCGCGCATTTCCAAATCCAAATGATTCGTCGGCTCATCAAGCAGCAACAGATTCGGCTTCTGGTACACCAACAGCGCCAGCACTAAGCGCGCCTTTTCACCACCGGAAAACGGCGCAATCGGCGCTAAAGCCATATCGCCGACAAAGGCAAAACTGCCCAAATAGTCGCGCAACACCTGCTCAGCCACCTGGGGATGCTCGTGGCGCAAATGCTCCAGCGCTGACCAATCTAGGTGCAGCTGCTCCACCTGATGCTGCGCAAAATAGCCAATACGCAACTCTTGCGACGGCACACGCTCCCCCGCAAGCGGCGCAATATCGCCCGCCAACAACTTAATCAGCGTGGATTTACCCGCACCATTCACCCCCAACAAACCAATCCGATCACCTGGTGCCAAGGACAACTTCACCCCGGCAACAATGGGTTTGTCGCTATAGCCCGCGCTCACATGATTTAACTGCAACATCGGATGCGGCAATTTATCCGGCACGCGCATGGCAAAGGTGAACGGCGAATCGGCATTCACCGCTGCCACCAGCTCCATGCGCTCCAGCGCCTTCACCCGGCTTTGCGCCTGACGCGCCTTGCTCGCTTTGGCCTTGAAACGCTCAACAAAACTTTTGATATGCGCCACTTCACGCTGCTGACGCACAAAACTTGCTTGCTGCAAGGCCAGCCGCTCGGCACGCAGGCGCTCAAACGCGGTGTAATTGCCGCTGTACAGCCTCACCTCGCCTTTCTCAAAATGAATCACATGGGTACACACCCCATCCAAAAAATCGCGATCATGCGAAATCAGCAGCAAACTGCCGCGATAGGCCTTTAACCAGCCCTCCAGCCAGACCACCGCCTCCAAATCCAAATGGTTCGTCGGCTCATCCAGCAGCAACAAATCGGAACGGCACATCAACGCCCGCGCCAAATTCAGCCGCATCCGCCAACCGCCCGAAAACGAGGCCACAGGACGATGCTCCTGTCCCGGCAAAAAGCCCAAACCATGCAGCAAACGCGCCGCCCGACTCGGTGCATCGTAGCCACTGATGGCATCAAATTGCCCGTGCAACTGCGCCAAACGTAAGCCGTCGCCAAGCCCATCATTGGCGGATTCAGCTACGGCCAACTCCGCCTGCACCGCACGCAATTCCTCATCGCCATCCAGCACATACTCTAAAGCAGGACGCGGATCAGCTGGCGTTTCCTGCGCCACATGCGCCAGAACCCACTCACGCGGAAAACTCGCCTCCCCCGCATCCGCCGACAACTCGCCGCGCAACAACGCAAAAAAGCTCGACTTACCGCAGCCATTTGCCCCCGTCACCCCGACACGCTGCCCCGGATACACCTGAAAACTCGCGTTGCTAAACAACGCCTTCGCCCCACGGCGTAAGGCCAGCTCTGATACCTGAAGCATAACGATCCTATCCGCTCAAATTGGAGCGCATGGTAAAGCATAGGCTTGCCAAGGACACGCCTAAACATCGTCACTGCACCCATCCCACCAAGCCTTGTGGGAGGCCGTCTCGACGGGCGATAAGCCTGCACCTCCCACAAGCCCTCGTAGCCCGGGTGAAGCGAAGCGGGAATCCGGGCAACAGTTCGAGGGCGCTCTTTGTACCTCCAATAAAAAAGCCCCCACATCCGGGAGGCTTCATTCATCGTTCAACTCAAGTTTGGACTATTTATTTTGTAGCTCAAGCTTCTGGCGTTCAGTTAACCCTGGCGGAACCGTTTCCCATTCATACCCCTTGAGCGCACGATCAAAACCAAGTTTGTAAAGCGCACGCATGTAGTCCGTATTAAAAACCCCAGCATTCGGGTGATTAAACTCGGCCGGAATATAGGCCAAGTTAAAACCGACGTTATCCAAACGTGTGGTTACAAAAATCTTGTACAAATCCCCCACGCCTTGATTATGAATCAAAGTACCCAAGGCGCGCTCTGCGATATTAAGAACACGGCGTTCAGTTTGAGCCCACTCAGGATCAATGCGCTCGTTCATAATGATGTACAAGTTTCGTTTACGCTGAATACCGTGCTCTTTGGAGAGTTGATCAAGATTAACCGCCGAAGGATAAATAAACACTTGCTGCATCGTGCCGCCATCAACATGCATTTCTTGATAGGGTCTGCCGTCCACCTCAACATCAATCATCACGGGCGGAAACGCAGCGGGAATGGCCGCTGAAGCGAGCATGATGTTATGGAATAATTCTAACGCGCGCGGATCTTGGCTCGCGGCAATTTTGGTCATATTCCAAATCACACTGCGCGTGGCATCAATATTGGTGGTAGCAACAAGTAAAACTCGACCCTTTTTGTATTCGGCGGCCACTTCATCCAAAAAAGCACGGTCAATCTGCTTGCGAATCATATTAAGCAGTGGAGTCGTATCCATAATGGCGTCTTCGGTCAAAGCCGCCAACACACCGCGCATTTCGATAAGATCCTCGCTGGAAACATTGGTATAGAACTCCGTCAGCTCATGATCGTGCTTTGATCCCAAGAAGGCATAAGGTGCAATCAATGCGCCAGTACTAATGCCTGTCACCAGCGCGAACTCGGGTCGATTTCCTGCTTTAGTCCAGCCATTAAGAAGTCCGGCGGCGTAAGCCCCCTTATCGCCGCCACCCGAAATGGCAAGAAACGAAGACGGCGGCAGATCATCTGGGGATTTTCCTTGCGACGCCAACCAAATCGACCGCATTTTCCAAAGCTTGATAACTTCTTCTGTCATGCGCTCCATGTCTTTAGAGTTATCCGCGACATAGCGCACATCATCAATCCATGAAAGCTTGGCTTGGTTGGTTTTTTCATAAGGCACCGCTTGTTGGCGAGGCAAGGCGGAGCAACCAAACAAAAGCACCGCCACAAGAGCTAAACCGATGACTCGCTCCAACATCAAAACAACTCCATGACAAATAAATACATTAGGACTTACGCAAAACCGTGGATTTAGCTCCCTCTCCCCTCGCGGGAGAGGGTTGGGGAGAGGGGGGAAATCTTAGCCAGAACATAGGCTTGCGCCACAACTCCACCCTCTCCCCAGCCCTCCCCCATCAAGGGGGAGGGGGTAAAACCGCCATTCTGCGTAAGTCCTATACATTTAAGAATTGGCGCGATGTTAGCCCAAAATCAGACTTTGCTAATCCCGCTTGAAGTTTTTGCATTAAAAATCTTTTTTTTATTAGCCCAGGGCTTACACTTACCCAACACGGATTTTTTGATTAACAGGAGACGATTATGAAAGCCTTGTATTTATCGCCCGTACTGATAGCCGCCCTTGTTTTAAGCACCGGCTGCGCACCCGTGCAAAATACCGTGCGCGACAACCCCAATGCCTCCGCCGGCGTAGGCGTAGGTGCGGTTACCGGCGCACTGATTGGTAGCGCAGTCGCAGGCAAAGGCCAACGCACTGAAGCCGCCGTCATTGGCGCTCTGGTCGGCGGCCTAGCGGGTGGCGCAATCGGCAACCGCATGGACGAACAAGAGCGCGCCTTGCGTCAGCAAATGGCGAATACAGGCGTGGATGTGAATCGCCAAGGCGACAACATCGTCCTTGTCTTCCCTGACAACATCACCTTCGCCACCGGTAGCTCACAAATTAAACCGGACTTTAAGTACACCTTGGACAATGTCGCGCAGTCGCTGCAGAGCTACCCTGACACCCGCATTCAAATTGCCGGTTTTACCGACAGCGTGGGCTCACCTAGCAACAATCAGCGTTTGTCCGAAGATCGCGCTTTCCGTGTGCGCGACTACCTCGCCAATCGCGGCATTGCCGCCCAACGCATGAACGCCGTTGGCTACGGTCAAAGCCGCCCGATTGCTAGCAACTCCACCGCAGAGGGTCGCGCCCAAAACCGCCGCGTGGAAATTACCATTCTGCCCAACCAATAGTCCAAAGCTTTGAATCACTCAGCCCCGCTTGTGCGGGGTTTTTTGTTACCTCAAATCACCCCACGCTCCGCCAAAGACACCGGCACGCCATCCCCCACCACAAAATGATCGAGCAGGCGCACATCCAGCAGCGCCAGTGCATCACGCAAGCGGCAAGTCAAAACCTCATCGGCACGACTCGGCTCTGCCACGCCCGAAGGGTGGTTATGCGCCACAATCAAAGCCGCCGCGTTATGCTGCATCGCTTTGCGCACCACTTCACGCGGATGCACGCTGGCTTCGGCAATCGTGCCCAAAAACATCTCCTCTGCCGCGATTAACCTGTGCCGCGTATCGAGAAACAACACCAGAAACACCTCACGCGGCTGGTCACGCAAACGCGCCGTTAAATAGCTGCGCACTGCATCAGGCGAGCTCAAAGCATCGCCACGTTCCAAGCTCTCGCGCAGATGACGACGCGCCATTTCCAACACCGCTTGCAACTGCGCAATCTTGGCATCGCCCAAGCCTAAACCTTGGCAAAACTCACTGCGCGAAGCCTGCATCAAGGCACGCAAGCCGCCAAACGTCGTCAATAGCTCACGCGCCAAATCCACCGCCGACTTTCCCGTGACCCCCGTGCGCAGAAAAATCGCCAGCAATTCCGCATCCGATAACACCGCCGCACCATGTTTAAGCAGCTTCTCACGCGGACGCTCATCTTCCGGCCAGTCGGTAATCGCCATTAGCTTGTCCTCATTTTTACGCGAATGCTGACGAGTGTAGCCACAAGCCGCTAAACTGCTCGTGTAGGTTTTATTTCGAGGCCAAAATAATGAGCGCAAACCTTATAAGTATTACTGACGAAGCTCTGCATTTGCCGGTGGAGGCGCGGATTGCCTTGGTGGATGAGCTACTTAAAAGCTTGAAAACCGAGACTAACAGTCATGTCGATGCCTTATGGTTAAGCGAGGTTGAAAAACGTATGCAGGAACTGGATTCAGGAATGGTGCAAGCCCTTGACGGCGAAAGCGTATTTGCGGACATTCGCCAGCGCCTAATAGCCGCAGCATGAATTTTATCTTTCATCCAGCGGCGCAGCACGAACTAAGCACCGCCGCAGAGCATTATGAACAGGCGCAGCTTGGTTTAGGCACCGCGTTCGTGGACGAAGTCTATGCCAGTGTGCAGCGCATCTGCGCTTACCCCGAAGCATGGACGCGCTTGAGCAGCGACGTGCGCCGCTGCCTAGCCCATCGTTTTCCCTATGCCGTTATTTACCGCGTCCACCACAACGATATACAAATTCTTGCCATCGCCCATTTGAACCGCAAGCCGGGATATTGGAATCATCGCCTAAAAACCTCATGACTCTCGCGCACAAAAACATCCTCCTCGGCATTTCCGGCGGTATTGCCGCGTACAAAGCCTGCGAACTGACCCGCCGTTTGCGTGATGGGGGCGCGGAGGTGCGCGTCGTCATGACCGACAACGCCACACGCTTTGTCACCCCGCTCACTCTGCAGGCGCTCTCCGGCAACCCAGTGCGCGTATCGCTCTGGGACGAAGCCCACGAAGCCGCCATGGGGCATATCGAACTCGCACGCTGGGCGGATGCCATTCTCATCGCCCCAGCCAGCGCCGATGTCATGGCGCGCTTGGCGGCAGGCATGGCAGATGACTTATTGACCACGCTGTGCCTCGCCTCAGAAGCGCCTTTATTCCTCGCCCCCGCCATGAACCGCATCATGTGGGCGCACCCCGCCACCCAAGCCAATACGCACACACTTCGCCAACGCGGAGCGCACATTCTTGGCCCCGTTGCAGGCGCGCAGGCCTGCGGCGAAACGGGTGAGGGGCGCATGTTAGAGCCATCAGAACTGCTGGAGCGTCTCATTTCAAGCCTATCGACTGAAGCGAACACACCCTCGCTCAACGGCAAGCGCGTCATCATTACCGCAGGCGGCACCCGCGAAGCCATTGACCCGGTGCGCTTTATCAGCAACCGCAGCTCCGGACGCATGGGCTATGCCCTTGCTGAAGCGGCGCGCGACGCTGGAGCGGATGTGATATTGATTAGCGGCATCACCGCCCTGCCCACACCGCCACGGGTAACCCGCATTGAAGTGGAAAGCGCCTTGCAGATGCGCGAAGCGGTGCATCAGGCCATGCCCTGCGACATCTTTATCGCCGCAGCCGCCGTTGCCGATTACCGTCCCGCCGAAACGGCGCTGCATAAAATCAAAAAACACGCCGAGCAACTCACCCTACACTTGGTGAAAAACCCCGACATCCTCAGCGAAGTCGCAGCTTTGCCACAACGCCCGTTCACGGTTGGCTTTGCTGCCGAAACCGAGCATCTTATTGAGCACGCCCGCGACAAACTGCAACGCAAAAGGCTCGATATGATTGCCGCCAACCTTGTCGGTGAAGGGCTTGCTTTTGATCAAACTGACAATGCCCTAACAATCTTGTGGAGCGATGGGCAAATTGAACTGGCACAGACCGATAAACCCAGCCTCGCCCGCCAACTCATCAACATCATTCATCAACGACTGCAAACCCATGCACAATATCCAACTTAAAATTCTCGACCCACGCATCGGCCAAAGCATCCCCCTGCCCGAATACGCCACCACGGGTTCTGCTGGCCTCGACTTACGCGCCGCGCTGGATGCCGCCGTCACCTTGCAACCAGGCGATACCACGCTCGTCCCCACCGGCATGGCGATTCACATCGGCGACCCATCTTTGGCCGCCGTGATTTTGCCGCGCTCCGGCCTTGGGCATAAACACGGCATTGTGCTCGGCAATCTGGTTGGCCTGATTGACTCCGACTATCAAGGCCAATTATTCGTCTCGGTATGGAATCGCGGCTCGATGGCCTTTACCATCGACATTGGCGAGCGCATGGCGCAACTGGTGTTTGTACCCATCGTACAGGCACATTTTGAGGTGGTGGACGAATTTCACGCCAGTGACCGAGGCGCAGGTGGCTTTGGCTCCACCGGACGCACTTAATTTATTGAAGTTAAAGGACATTTACATGGATACCAATATCGCCCAAAACACCGCCAAGGTTCTGATTGAAGCCTTGCCCTACATTCAAAACCTCAATAACAAAAGCGTCGTTATCAAGTTCGGCGGCAACGCCATGATTGACGAAGACCTACAAAATGCCTTTGCCAAAGACATCGTGCTGCTCAAACAAGTCGGTATCGACCCGGTGGTGGTGCACGGTGGCGGCCCGCAAATCAACCAAATGCTGGAAAAAATTGGCAAAAAAGGCGAGTTCATTCAAGGAATGCGCGTGACCGACGCTGAGACCATGGACGTAGTGCAAATGGTGCTCGGCGGCTTGGTCAACAAAGACATCGTGGCACTGATTAACCGCAACGGCGGGCGCGCAGTCGGTCTAACGGGACGGGATGCTGGCCTTGTGCGCGCGCGCAAACTCACGATGACCCACAAAACCGCCGACATGGACGAGCCCGAAATCATCGACCTTGGGCATGTGGGCGAAGTCGCCAGCATCAACCCAGCCATTCTCAAGGCACTGGAAAAAAAGGACTTTATCCCCGTGATTGCGCCGATTGGCGTCGGGGATGACGGCACGGCTTACAACATCAACGCCGATGTGGTGGCGGGTAAATTGGCGCAAGTCATCCAAGCTGAAAAACTGCTGTTACTGACCAACACTCCCGGCGTGCTCGACAAACAAGGCAAGCTACTCACCGGTCTTTCTGCAAGCGATGTCGAAGCCCTGATTGCTGATGGCACGATTTACGGCGGCATGTTACCCAAAATCGAATTCGCTCTAGACGCGGTGCGTGGCGGGGTCAAGACCGTGCAGATTATTGATGGCCGCGTGCCCCATGCCGTTTTGCTGGAGCTATTGACCGACAAGGGCGTGGGCACCTTGATTCGCGGCTAAAGACAGCTCCGTGCAACGACGAATAAATCAGCGCGTCCTTGGGCTATTTTTGCGCGGGGCTACTTCCATCCAAGGGCGAAACCAACGGTTGTGGCGTTGGGCTTAACAGCAGGAAGGTATCCATATCCGGCGCTGAAGGCACAATTTTGGGGTACAAGCCTTCGTGGCGCGCCTTGGCAATGCGCCACTTGGCGGTAATACGGTCGAAATGCTCATTAACCGTCTGTTTTTCGCTCTCCACTTTTTTGATTGCAATCTCTTCCTTGGCCAGCTGTTTTTTTAGCTCCAGAAGTTCCTGAGACTGTGGCTTACCCTTGGCGGCCTGTTCAAGTGAAGAGTCAATCCGGGAACGCAGGGTTTTGACATTCAGCTCATGGATTTTGCGTTTGCTCTCTGTGGTTTGCAGCATCGACTCACGCGCAGCTTGAATCGCCTCCTCACTGCCATAGAGCTGTAAAAGAAGGTTTTCACGGCGCATTTGATCATCTGCTGCACGCTTGGCGGCTTCATCTGCGGCACGCTGGCGCTCCTGCTCAGCGCGTGCTTCTGCGCTCATCTCCGGTGCAACCTGTGTTTTTTCACGCCCTTGGCTATCCAGCACGCCATAGCCTTTTTTGGCCTGCGAAGGCGGCACTTTGTCGGTGTACACCACACTGCCGGAGTCATCCGTCAACCGATACAAATCCCCCGCTTCAAGCGCAGGGGATGCGAACACCACGACTAGAGCCGCACGACAAAGCATCTTGCCAGCACCCGTTTTTGTCGCATCTAGGCTGTATCTACGCACGCAACACCTATTCCTATTGACCCAATTTCTTACGCGCACGAAGAATAGCCCAAGAGAGCATTCAATGAATACATTCTTGTTGGATGAAAAAACTTTTACAACCACTTTTCAAAGCTACCTAAAGGCACACCCCAGAGAGCTTTGCAACACCTTATGCACAAGCATTTGAAACAGAGCGCTAAGTCATTGAATTGTCGTAAAACAAGTAATAAATCAACTCAATAAACACTAATTCATTGATTTATATACATTTAATTTACAGGTCAAAATATGACCAAAGCGTGAAGAACCCAATTCTAAGCGGTACGCGAGGCTCACTTTATAATTCCACTCACACACTTATCCACAGCTTTTGGGGGTAAGTGAGAAGTTTCATGGACAACAATTACTTAGATGGTTTTCATCACATTTATCATGACGAATAAGCGGGAAGTACGTGCCTATTGATCCAGACTGCACAGAATATCAACGCAGCTCAGACCTCAGCTCGGTGTGTTATTCCAAAGGCTGACCTACAGTCAATATCCGCCCGATTAATTAGCATATTCACCGCCCTTGAACTCAAAGCGCCACACAACATAGCCCGCCGACAACAACATCGCCCCGCCGACCAGCCAGAACGGCGCGCTCAGCCCCCCGCTCCATTGCGCCGCCAAACCGAGCGCCAACCCGCCAATCGCATAGCCCAAATCGCGCCAGAAACGGTAAATGCCCAACATCGAGGCGCGCTGCGCCGGTGGCGCCAAATCTGCCACCGCTGCGCCGAGCGTGGGATACAGCATCGCCATGCCCATGCCGATCAAGGCCGACTCTAACGCCCACAGCACGGGCGATTGGCTCAAGCCCACGGCTATCACGCCCACCCCGCACAGCGTCATACCCCACACAATCAAGCCCTTGCGCCCGATGCGATCCGACAGCGGGCCGGTGATAAGCTGCCCCGAGCCCCACACCACGCCGTAAATCGCCACCAGCCCACCCGCTTCGATCAGGCTCAAGCCCTGACTCACAAAAAATACCGGAAAAAACAGCCAGACCATCGCATCGGTGAATTTCTCCACCAAACCGGCCTGATGCAGGGCGCGCAAACGCGGATCATGCCAGGTCGCCGGCCAGAACAAGGTCGCCAGCGACGAAGGCGCAACCGCCTGAGCGTGCACACCCTTTGATGCCTGCTGATGAGCCAACGCCCAAGGCCGCGTTTCCCTCACGCCCCACAGCCCCAGCGCCAAAGCCAGCGTCACCGTCACCATGCCAAAAGCGAATAATCCTTCGCGTGCGCCAAATTCCAACGCCAGCCACGCGGTCAAAAGTCCCGCCAGCGCCACACCGGCATAGCCAGAAAACTCATTCAGCCCATTCACCAAGCCGCGCTGATCGGCGCGCGCCAGATCGAGCTTGCTATTGAGCGCCATCGACCAGCACAAGCCCTGATTCACTCCCAGCAACACCGTCGCAGCAATAATCCAGCCCCAGCTTGGCGCGTACAAAATCAAAAACGGAATCGGCAAAGCCACCACCCAGCCTGCAATCAACACCCGCCGACGCCCCCACTGATCCGACAGTCGCCCGGCAAAAAGATTGAGCAGCGCCTTGACCAAGCCGAACACCACCACGAACGAGGCCAGCGCAAGAAAAGAGCCCTTGGCCAAACCGAAGTCCGATTCCGCCAGCACTGGCAACACCGTGCGCGTCATACCAATCGTCGAGCCGACAAAAAACACCTGCAACACATGCAGGCTGAACTGCGCAAGGTTGAGGCGGATACCGTGTTGGATGCCCATGTGAAAACTGCCCGTTAAAGTTTCGATGGGTTTTATCCTAATGCCTATTGACAATACATTCAATTGATTGCTTGAATATACACGCCGTCACATTGGCGCCACCCACATTCCCCGGAGGAATCAGCGCATGTTTTTCATCCAGCACCAAAGTCCCCTCGCCTCGCTCGCCTATCTGTTTGGTTGTACCGGCAAGCGCGCAGCCATTGCCGTGGATGTCCACGCCGGTGACGAGGCCGCGTTTATTGCCATGGCGCAGGACAAGGATGTTGAAATTCGTTATGTGATCGACACCCACGTCCACGCTGATCACATTTCCGGCGGGCGCAAACTCGCCCAATTGGCGGGCGCGCATTACGCCCTGCACGAAAGTGACAGCGGCGTACTGCCCTACGATTTTCGGTCTATGCAGACTGGTTCCTGCCTTGGGTGGGCGGCCTGTCGTTTGACCTGACCACGTTGGGTGTTCAACATCAAGATCTTGCCAGCCTGTTCGGTGGCGGCGCGGCCTTGAGCCTGACCTTATCGCTCCTGATCGGTTTTGGACTTTTATTACTTGCCACTCGCGCCTTGCCCATCATGCGCGGCTGGGTCGGCTGGCTGGGCGCGGCGCTGATCGGCGCAATGGTGACGGCGGCGTATTACCTGACTGGCGGCTCGCTAGGCAAGGCAGCGCAAGAAGCCGCCGAATTGATGGACACGCCACCCGAAGGCTTGGGCACGCAGTCGTTTAGCTTCGCCGCACCGCTCGGCGACGTGGTGAATTACCTCAGCCATCCTGAACACACCGCCGCGATTACGTTTGGCGTGGTGGCGGTGGCCGGGGTGCTGCTCGGCGCGGTTGCAAGCGCCCTCGTGCGGCGTGAGTTCAGCTGGCAAGGCTTCGGCAATCTGCGTGAAAGCGCGCTGAATTTGGGTGGCGCACTCTTGCTTGGTGTGGGCAGCGTGCTGGCCATGGGCTGTACCGTCGGCCACGGCTTCAGCGGCATTGCCACACTTGCCGTCGGTTCGTTTCTTGCGATGGCAGCGATTGTCTTCGGAACCTGGGTTGCCCTGCGTGTGGAGGCGGCGCTTGGTCGCCAAGCCGTGGCGAACTGCTCCTGAATTCAGGTATTGCCTAAGCGCGCGGAACAGCTAGAATGCACACATTCAAACGATAAATTGAACGAAAATGTCCGGTTTCAAACAAGAGCTTAACGACCAGTTTGCCCGCCTTGGTAAAATGCTCTCCAATGGCCGCCGCTTGGAGCTGCTCGAATATTTGGCTCAGGGCGAGCGCAGCGTGGAGCAACTCGCCTCGGTCAGCGGTCTGAGCATTGCCAACACCTCGCAACACCTCCAGCAACTGCGCCAAGTGGGGCTGGTGAACGCACGCCGCGACGGCAAAAACATTCTCTACACGCTTGCAGGGGATGACGTGGTGCGCCTGCTGGATGTTTTACGCACGGTGGCGGAGGGACATCTGGCCGAGGTGCGCGAAATGGTGAGCAAGGTGCTCACCGCGCGCGACAGCCTCGAACCCATCCAAGCCGACGAGCTGCTGGAGCGCTCACGACTGGGGCTGGTCACCGTGCTGGACGTGCGTCCGCCGGAGGAATACGCGGCAGGGCATTTGCCGGGTGCCATCAATATCACCTTGGCCGAATTGGAACAGCAATTCGATCGCCTGCCCGCCGACAAAGAAGTGATTGCCTATTGTCGCGGCCCGTACTGTGTGCTTTCGTTTGAGGCTGTGGCTCGCCTACGCGAACATGGCTATCAGGCGCGACGTCTGGAGGATGGTTATCCTGAATGGAAACTTGCTGGCTTTCCGAGCACATCTACATCTGATTGAAAGATTGAGACTTACCGCATGAATAATTTGAACCCCCTGCAACACCTGCGCCGCTACCTTGAAAGCGTCATCGTCGGTCAGCATGACCTGCTTGACCGCCTGCTGATTAGCCTGCTTACCGGCGGGCATTTGCTGGTAGAGGGCTTGCCCGGACTTGCCAAAACCACCGCCATCAAAACACTGTCCGAAGGCGTGCACGCAAGTTTTCAGCGTATTCAGTTCACCCCCGATCTTTTGCCATCCGACCTGACGGGTGCGGAAATTTACGACCCCGAAACGCACCAATTCAACTTCCGCGCCGGCCCGTTGTTTCATGAAATCGTGCTCGCTGACGAAATCAACCGCGCGCCCGCCAAGGTGCAAGCGGCGTTGCTTGAGGCCATGCAGGAACACCAGGTCACCATCAGCGGCGTATCCCACCCGCTGCCCGAGTTATTTATGGTGATGGCGACGCAAAACCCGCTCGATCAAGCAGGAACTTATCCTTTACCCGAAGCGCAGCTCGACCGTTTTCTGCTGCATGTAGTGCTCGACTACCCCACCGAGGCGGAAGAGCTAGAAGTTTTACGCCGGCATCGTGCCGGAACGAGTGCCCGCACCCAGCCGCCGCAACTTGATGTCGCTTGGGTATTGGACGCTCGCCGCCGCGTTTTAGCCGTGCATATCGCGCCTGAATTGGAAGCGTGGATCGTGCATCTAGTCGCCGCCACTCGCGACATGGCGGCGCATGTTCCCGCAGCCGCAGGGCAGATTGAATGCGGTGCGTCGCCGCGTGCCTCCCTGGCTTTGGCGCACGCCGCGCAAGCCTTGGCTTTTCTACGCGGGCGCGATTTTGTCACCCCAGAAGATTTGCTCGACATTGCACCGGATGCTTTGCGCCACCGTTTACTACTTAGCCCGGTCGGCCAGCTCGCCCGCGTCAATCGTGATGCACTGATTGCCAAGCTTTGTGATGCGCTTCCGATTGTTTAATTTCTTTGGGTTAGGACTCATGCAAAAAAAGAAGATGTTGCCTTTTGCATGTAGGTGCGAATTCATTCGCACACCGCTTGAGCCATGTGCGAATAAATTATCGCGAAGCTGGCGTAAGCCCGCACCTACAGAGAGCCATCGTGCTCGTTGGATGGACAACAGCTTTGCTTAGGTCTTATGGGTTTGATTTCTTTGGGCTGAATCTTTGGGGCGGGCATCGCCCCAAAGCTAAACCCGCGACCCACGCCCCGCTGCTTGACGACCGCGAGCTTGCTGAAATCGCAGCACTGGCAATAGAAGCCCCCGCAGGGCGGCGCATGAGCGAACACTTGCTACGCGGCGAGCAGCCTTCACGCTTTCGTGGCGCAGGTCTTGACTTTGAAAACCTGCGCCCCTACCAACCCGGCGATGACCCGCGCCGCATCGACTGGCGCGTCACCGCGCGCCTTAGAAAAACCTTTGTGCGCGTTTACGGCGAAACCCGTCAGGCCGCTGTATGGGTGATTGTCGATCGCGGGGCGAGTATGCGTTTTGGCACCCGCACTCGCCTTAAAGTCGCGCAAGCAGCACGCCTCGCGGCACTGATTTTATCCGCAGCCACGCGCGCGCACGAAGCCATTGCCCTTAGCCTGTTGGATGGCGAACAGCACATCAACCACCCGCCGCGTGCCGGGCGTGCGCCACTCTACAACGCGCTTGCCTCCCTGCGTGCGCCCTGCCCGCCCGTGGCCGATAGCGCAGCCAGTGCGTGGGCGGGATTACTCAGCGAGCTTGAAATCAGCCTGCCGCACGGCTCACATTTATGGATTTTTTCAGATTTTTTGGGTTTGAGCGCGGCGGATGAAATCCTGCTTGAACGCCTCGCCGCCCGCGCCGACGTGCGTCTGGGCTTGATTGAAGACGCGCAAGAAATCGAATGTCCCAACCTTGGGCGCATTCATTTAATCGCTCACGGCACGCCGATTGAAGTAGACACCCACGCCGCGAGCCTGCGCCGCAGCTATGCCGAATACCATGCCGCGCATCGAGCGCGCTTAGATGCACTGGCGATGCGTTTACGCGGCCATCTTGTGCTCGCGCGGGCGGACGAAGACTTAAGCTCGCTTGCCACCCTATTGGCCGAGGCTCCGTAAATGGAAGGCATGAGCGATATTCTCCCCCCCGCCGCCGTGCATGAAGGTTTGGCGGCCTTGCTTGCGCCATCGGCTGCGCATCCGTGGTGGCTGCTTGTCGCTCTCATGCTAGTGCTTACTGTGCTTGCCGCCTTGTGGAAACGCCAATATTTGAAAACCTCTTGGCGCATATGGCAAGCCGAGCGTGCCCTCAAAAGCCAGCAAGAGGCATCTTCAATCGCCACAAAAATTGAACATTTATTGCGCCAGCAGCACTCAATCAATGTCTTGCACCCCGAACACGCCCCGTGCGGCGTGGATGCAACGGTTTGGCGGAATCTGATCGACACCCTGCACGCGGCAAAATTCAGTGGGCAGCCCGTGGATTTAACGCACATTCAAATCATGCTCAAACACGGATTTACCCCCTCCCCCGCGAGGGGGGAGGGCGCTAAAACGAGCAAGTTTTCATGATGCCGAGCTTCGCCCACCCCTGGCTGCTTATCCTCCTGCCCCTCGTGCTCTGGCTCGGCTGGCGTTTGCGCTCTGGCGCGCCCGCCGCCTTCAGCCGCCCGCCCATCACCTTGCGCCACCCCATCCTCGCTCGCCTCAATCTTGCCAAAACCCAAAGCGCAAGCGCGCCGCGCTTATGGCTGCCAGTCGTTGCCGCGTTGTTGGTTCTCGCTGCCGCACAACCGCAAACTCAAGGCGGCTGGCTACCGCCCCTAGGCGAAGGGCGCGACATTCTGCTGTTGATCGACACCTCGCCCAGCATGGCGATTCAGGACATGAGCCTCGACAACCACACCGTGCCGCGCATGGAAATACTCAAACACGCCGCCCAAGGCTTTATTGATGGCAGGACGCATGATCGCATCGGCATCATCGTATTCAGCGACCACGCCGCCACCATTATTCCGCAGACCCACGATCACACCGCCGTACAAGCCCAGCTTGCCCGCCTCAGTTCCGGCAACACCGGCGCAGCCACGGCCATCGGCGAGGGTTTAGGCGTGGCACTAAGACAGATCGAAGCCCATCCCACACACCCCCCTGTACTCGTGCTGTTTTCAGATGGCGACAATACCGGCGGCATCCTGCGCCCGCGTGAAGCACTGGCGTATGCCGAGCGCTTGGGGCTGCATTTGTACAGTGTGGCGGTCACGCCCGATGCGCCCACACCTGCGCCGCAAGCGGACGGGCTGCGCGAACCCAGCCTGTCAGAGATGAGCGAACTCACGGGCGGGCGCGCCTATCAAGCAGGCGATGCCTCCAGCTTGCAACGCATCCTTAGCGACATCGATCAACGCGAGGCCACCCATACACCGCCGCCCAGCGAGCGCACCAAGATCGAATGGTATCCGCTACCGCTGAGCCTTGCCTTGTTGCTGCTGGCGCTAGGGCAATGGTATGAATTGCGCGGGCATCGAAGATGAACGAACTCACTCAACTGCAATGGCAATGGCCGTGGGCATTTCTGCTCATGCTTTTGCCGCTGGCTGGGATTTTACTCACCCTGCGTCAACACAGCCGCGTGCTCGACTACGCCGACTCCGCGCTGCACCCGTGGGCGCTCCTTGATCGTCCGCAGGCTGGACTTGGGCGCTTGGGATTACACCTCGCCGCATGGTTATTGCTCGCCGCAGCGCTGGCTGGCCCACGCTTACCCGTCACAAGTTCAAACGCCGCGACGCCTGATCGTCATGATGTGCGCGTTATGACCTTGCTGGATATCTCCGACTCCATGCACGCCGCCGACATTGCCCCCTCCCGCGCAGAGCGCGCACACCTGAAACTGCATGATCTACCCGATGTTTTAGCGGGCGAATCACTTGGTCTAGCCATCTTCGCCGGCACCGCCGGTGTGGTGATGCCGCCCAGCACCGACCCTGCCGTGTTCCGCTATGCCCTCGAACACAGCGAGCATCTACTCGACGACGCGCTCGGCAGCGAGCTGGCTATCGCGCTGGATACCGCTGCACGCGGTCTGCCCAAGTCAGACACCTCCGCGCGCGCAATCCTGCTCGTCACCGACGGTGAAACCGATATGGTGCGTGGCAATGCCGTGCTTAATGCTGTGGAAAAGCTGCGCGACGCAGACATTCGCTTATTTATTCTCGGCATGGCCACTCCACAAGGCGCACCCATTCCCGACGGCGCAGGCGGCTATCGCCAACTCGACAATCAAATCTTCCAAAGCCGCATGGACAGCAGCGCCCTGGCCGAAATGGCACAGCGCACCGGCGGCATCTTTGTCCCCGCAAGCGATGGCGACGATGATTTACGCACACTGGCCAAAGCCATTTTGGCACTTCCAAGCCACCCCGCGCCCGGCACAAGCCGCACATGGAATGAGCTATTTTTTTGGCCGCTGTTGCTGGGTCTAGGCTTATTGCTTCTGGCCTATGTGCCGCGCTTGAACTTCAAAGCCCAGCACGCGGCGCTGCTTCCCATCAGCTGCCTTCTGGCGCATAGTTTGACCTTCTCGCCCGATACTCAAGCCGCAACCCAGCCCCCCATCGCCAGTCCGTCTGCGGCTTACGCGGCATGGCAACGCGGCGATTTCGTGCAAGCGCAACTGCTTTACGCCCGCCTGCCCGGCGCACAAGCGCGTATGGGCGAAGGTGCTGCCGCCTATCGACGCGGCGATTTCAATCATGCCGCACAAGCCTTTACCAGCGCCTGGCTGCTCGCCACAACCGACCCGGCGCGCGCCGATGCACTCTACAACCTAGGCAATGCCGAACTGCAAGCCGGACGCAGCGAACGCGCCGTCGCCGCCTATGAGCAAGTTTTACGCCTGCGCCCCAAAGATGAAAACGCCGCAAGCAATCTGTGGCTCGCGCAACAACAAGCTGAACAAAAGCGCATGAAAAAAAGCCGCCCCGAAGACCCACCTGGACGCAAACCCACCGACTTTGCGCGTTATAACGACGATGTCACCCCCGATTTCCCGCCGGACGAAGCCCCAAGTGGCGGCGACCTATCCGCAGGTGGCGCAGGCGCGGGGCAAAAACGTCCACAAGGTGAGACTGCTGCATTAAATCTAAGCGAAGCCGACCGCCTCGCCGCCGAGAAAAAAATGGAACTGCTCGACGACAAGCCCAGTCAAGTGTGGCGCGCCATGCTGCGCCGCGATACGCCGGAACGTAAGAGCGAGGGTTTGCCGTGGTAAGTTTCAGTATTCTGGTTAACACGTTGAAGGAAACTCGCCGACCGCCCCACCCTCTCCCCAACCCTCCCCCATCAAGGGGGAGGGAGTCAGACCGCACAAACG
>JBFXGB010000039.1:0-18410 GCA_050178405.1 Halothiobacillaceae bacterium | reverse complement strand
ACGGGTGCCGCTGGCATCCGTTGTCGTTTATCGGCCCTCGCAGACTCGATAAAAACATTTTTGTCGGCAAGCCCGAAATAGTCGTTGCCGCTTCTCCGAGACCTGTCCTGCAATAGCCCTACCGCAACTTAACCGACAGGAGAACGACGATGGAAGCGAAGACCTACGCAAGCGCCAAGGGTGCCAAAGCCGCAGCGAAGAAGGCGGGCCTTGACCCGGAACTGGTGCAGATCAACGAAGTGCAGACGGACGAAGGCACGCGCTACACCTACGCCGAGGACACCAGCGAAGGCGAAGCGCTCGAAGCGATGGAGGAGGAGCGCGACGAGGCACAGAACCCTGATGCCGCGGAGTACCAAGCAGACGCACCGGCCGACGCTGTGGTGACCACAGGCAAGCCGAAGAAGGAGCCGAAGCCCAAGATCGTCCGCGTCGAGCAGAACGGCGTGAAGCGTCCGGCACCGGGCGGACTGTGCGCCGCCGTGTGGGAGTGGCTGGACGAGAACGGGAACTGCATGCCCAAGGACTTGAAGCCGGTCGCGGAGGCGAAGGGGTGGAATCTGAACAATGCGCAGATCGAGCTGTACCAGTGGCGGAAGTTCAGCGGTATTGCTGGCCGACAAGCCAAAGCGCCCAAGTAAGCGGATTTTCGAGCCATGTAAGCAGGGTCGAAGCCCTGCAAGCTGGACAAGAAAAAAGCCCCAAACCTGCATGGAATGGGGCTTTTTGTTGGTGGGCCCCCCGGGAGTCGAACCCGGCACCAACGGATTATGAGTCCGCTGCTCTAACCAAGCATGAGCTAGAGGCCCTTAAAACTGACTGCTTACACTAGCGCTTACTCGGCTTTGTGCGTTGCCGTGTAAGCGCTTGTTTTTGCTGCATAAAACTCGTTCTGAACCGCCTATTAAGAGTCAACTGCTCTACCTGCTGAGCTAACGACCCACGCGAAGGCCGACATTATACGCGGCAGCTTATTTTCCGCAAGAAAACCCTGACAGTCATGCCGCATAGCGCGTTGGATCCGGCAATCCAGCCTCTTTGAACCCCTGTGCACGCAAGCGGCACGCATCACAACGGCCACATGCGCGACCTTGTTCGTCTGCTTGGTAACAGCTCACCGTTTGCTCGTAATGGACACCAAGCTTTGCGCCTTGGGTCACAATCTTCGCCTTGGTCATGCGCAGCAAGGGGGCATGGATCGTGAACGGTTGCCCCTCAACACCTGCTCGCGTTGCAAGATTTGCGAGCTTTTCAAATGCGTCAATAAACTCCGGACGGCAGTCGGGATAACCCGAGTAGTCCACCGCGTTGACCCCAAGAAAAATATCTCGTGCGCCTAAAACTTCCGCCCAGCCAAGGGCAATCGAGAGCATGATGGTATTGCGTGCTGGTACATAGGTCACGGGAATCCCCGCCTCTGTCTCTTCGGGAACAGCAATCGCGGCATCAGTGAGTGCCGATCCGCCCATCGTGCCTAGATCAACATGCACTTGTTTGTGCTCATGTGCGCCCAGCATCTTCACCACCCGCTTGGAGGCTTCAAGCTCGGCTTTGTGGCGTTGACCATAATCCACGCTGAGCGCGTAGCATTCGAAGCCTATACTACGCGCGATAGCCAGCACCGTGGCCGAATCCAGTCCGCCCGAAACGAGCACAACGGCGCGGGGAGCCTGACTTACCCCTTGCTTGAACTCTTGCGCGCTCATCGTCCCTGCGCCTCATCCCATAACATTTTGTGCATCTGTAGCTGAAAACGCACCGCAAGATGGTCTTCTAGCACCCACTCGGCCAAATCACGCGGTGCAAGCTGATTAAACACGGACGAAAACAGCACCGGGCAGCGACGTGTTAATTCGTATTGACGCACGCAGTCCACTGCCCACAGATAATCCTCGCGGTCACTCATGACGAACTTCACTTCATCGCTCGGGCGCAAGAGATCAATATTGGCATAACGATTGCGCTGCACTTCGCCGGAGGCGGGGGTTTTGATGTCCATAATGCGACTGACGCGCGGATCGACCGGCGCAATGTCCAAGGCACCACTGGTCTCAAGACTCACGTCATAGCCCGCATCGCACAAGGCGGTCAAAAGCGGCAAACAGCTTTTTTGCGCCAGCGGCTCGCCACCTGTAACACACACCCACTTGGTTTGATGTTTAGCCACCTCTGACAAAATGGCCTGAACGCTCCATTTTTCGCCACCGGTAAAGGCATAGGCGCTATCGCAATACACGCAACGCAGCGGGCAGCCGGTTAAGCGCACAAAAACCGTCGGCAGACCGACGCGGGTGGACTCGCCTTGCAGGGAGTAAAAAATCTCCGTAATACGCACATGTGCATCATTGCTATCTAATTCACTCATCAGCAATTACACACCTTCGCTCTGCATCCGCTTCAAACGTTGCTCCGCCAAGGTGGCAGCCTGTGTTCCGGGGAATTGGGCTTTGACTTTATTCAAGGTCTCTCGCGCTCGCGCATAGTTTTTTTGATCGTAATAAATGTAGCCAATTTTGAGCTGTGCATCGGCTGCTTTTTGATGTGCGGGGCTATCTTGAACCACGCGCTCAAACGCATTTAATGCCGACTTCAAATCACCCATTACGACATAAGCCTCACCCGTCCAATACAGTGCATTAGGACGGTTCGAGCTCGGTGGGTTAGCTTTAATCACTTGATCAAAGGTTTTAATTGCCGCTTGATACTGCCCTGCGCGGAGTTGTTTCAAGCCTTGATCGTACACGGCTTGGTCATCGACACCGGACACCTGCGGCGTAACCACCGGAACAGGCGCTATTGCAGGTGCGGCAACCTGAGCAGGTGCGGGTGTCTGCGCAATCCCTGCTGGCTCAGACGCACTTACCGTCGGACGCACCATTGCATCCAAGGCACGAATACGCTGATCGGTATCCATATAGGTTTCTTTCTGCGCACGCTTGAGCATCTCCATCTCATGGCCTTGGCGTTCAACCAAGTCGCGCAACTCGCTTAATTCCGCCTGCATTTGTTGCTGGCGATTCATCATTTCGCTCATCACATTTTGCGCCGGAGTCGCCACGGGTTCAGCTAAAACGGCCGCACTGCCACCGAGCAACAAAACGATGGATACCGCCCGAACGAGCGCTTTGGTTTTCGTGTTCATTGGATGTTGCCTCATTGACGGAAAGGCCCCCATGCCGGATCGCGTACCTTGCCTTTTTGCAGGCTCAGCGTGGTATTGGCCTGCCCCAACACCGAGGCTACGCGCAATACGCCGCCGCCCGATGCGTACAGCAACATGGCGCTATTCGGCGCAAAACTTGGCGCCTCATCTTGCGAGCCTTTAGACAGCGTGCGCGAAGCGCCAGTTTTCAAATCCAGCACCGCGATACAAAAGCCGCCACCACAGGATTGCACCGTGGCCAAAAATTGACCATCCGGCGACACACTGGGGCGGGCATTGTAGCCACCATCAAACGTCAGACGCTTGGGTGCGCCGCCACCCAGCCCGACCTGATAAGTCTGCGGACGACCGCCGCGATCCGAGGTAAACACCACGCCACTGCCATCTGGCAGCCAGTTGGCTTCGGTATCAATCGCCGCATTATTGGTCAGGCGCGTGGTTTGGCGGGTGGTCAAATCCAGCACGTAAATTTCCGGATTACCATCTTTAGAAAGCGTCAACGCCAACTTATTGCCGTTGGGCGACCAGCTTGGTGAACCGTTAATCGACGGAAACGACGACACCAGCTCGCGCCGCCCGTTGTAAACATCCTGCACATAAATCGCCGAGCGACGCCCTTCAAACGATACATACGCCAGCTTGCGCCCATCTTTTGACCAGGACGGCGACATGATTGGCTCTTTGGATTCGAGAATGCTTTGCGGGTTATAACCGTCGCTGTCCGCTACTTCTAAACTATAGCGACGCATCGGCGGTTTTCCCGTCTCGGTGATGTAAGCGATGCGCGTGGCAAACGCACCTTTCACCCCAGTAATGGCTTCGTAAACAATATCCGCCACACGGTGCGCGCCCATGCGCAAATCGGCTTTTGAAGCCGTCACACTCATAGCGGTCATCGGCTTGCCACTGACGACATCCAACACATAAAACTCCAGCGCAAAATTGCCTGCCTCCGGGCGCACGCTCCCCACGACCAAATAATCACGCTTCACATTGCGCCAAGCATCCAGATTAACTTGCTGTGGATCAATCGGGCGCTCCGGCATCGCATTGGGCGCGAGGGTATTGAACTGCCCACTGCGCGCCAAATCAGCACTCACAATCTGCGCAATATCTTCCGGCGCACCGCCACCGAAGGGCACCACCGCAATCGGCATCGTGCCATCGGTGCCTTGGGTAATGTCGATTTGCAATACGGCGCGCGCCGGTAGGGCTGCGAACATGAACAATAGGGCAATCAATAAACGGGGCATAGGTGCAACCTCTAAGTTTCAGACTGGGGGTTCAAATTAAAGTGTAGGCTTGAAAATAAACACGATGTCACGTTCAAACAATGCAGGGTCTGGCGGCAAAGGTAAAGGACTGGCCTTTTCAACTGCTGCGATGACTGAACGCTTAAACATCTCATCGCCCGTGCATTTTTCCGCGCGCACATCCATCACCATGCCACCGGGCATTTGCGTGACATGCACTTCGCATGTCATACCCTGCTGCATATTGGGTGGTTGCAGCCAGTTGCGCTCCACCTTGGTGCGGATGGATGCAATGTATTGATCGCGCAAGCCGCTCAGTCGCTTGGCCGCCGCAGCATCTGCCTTGGTTTTTTCTTCTGCCGCTAACGATGCAGCCAATTCAGCCTTACGACGTTGCTCCGCCTCGGCTTTCGCTTTTGCCGCAGCTTCTTGCGCTTGCTTAGCCTTTTGTGCGGCTTCCGCATCGGCTTTAGCCTTGGCATCGGCCTTGGCTTTTTCTGCCGCCTCAGCCTTTAACTTGGCATCGGCCTCTGCTTTCTTGGCCTCGGTCAATTTCGCCTCAGCATCCGCTTTGGCTTTAGCCTCAGCAGCAAGCTTGGCCTTGGCAGCTGCCTCTGCCGCTGCTTTAGCTTTAGCCTCGGCTTCAGTCTTCTTCGCCTCCGCCGCTTTGGCCTCAGCATCCGCCTTGGCTTTGATGTCTGCCGCTTTCTTGGCTTCGGCTGCTTTAGCAGCCTGCTCGGCCTTCTCCTTGGCTTCAGCCTCGGCTTGTTTTTTCTGCTCGGCGGCTTTTGCCGCTGCATCCGCTGCTAATTTCTTTTCAAGCTCTTGCTGTTTTTTCAGCGCAATTTCCGCTTGTTCCTTGGCTTGTTGTTCGGCTTGTTTCGCCGCCTGCTTGGCAGCTTGGGCTTTTTCTTGTGCTGCTTGCGCCTGCTCTTGAGCTTGGCGCTCGGCCTCGGCGGCTTTGCGCTCTGCCGCTTCCGCCTTGGCTTGGGCTTGTTTCTCTGCTGCTTCTGCACGGGCTTGCGCCTCTTTTTGGCGCTGCTCCGCTTCGTCGGCTTTGCGTTCGGCCTCGGCCTGCTTGCGTGCCAACGCGGCTTCGCGCTCACGTTCGGCTTTTTCGCGCTGCTCTTCGGCTTGTTTGATTTTGTTCATTTCAGCGGTGATGGTGGACGCATCCACCATCACCGCTTGAATCGGCTCGGGTTCCCCCGAAGCCGCTGGCTCTTGTTCCTCGGGCGTGTGCCACTTAAAAGACAGCAGAATGACCGCCAGCAGAATGACATGCAGCAATATCGAAATCAGCAGGGAACGCGGCATCCGCTTCATCGCATCAAACATGCTCTATTTTCCGTTTGCCTTGGGTGATGCAGGCGACTCGGTCACTAAACCTACCTTATCCACGCCCGCGTTCTTCACCATGGCCATGGCTTCAATCACTTTGGCATAGGGCACTGCTTGATCGCCCTTGACCAACACTGGAACATCGGGGTGTAACTTGCGATACGCCGCCACGCGCGCTTGAATAACATCCGGGGTCAGCGTCACATTCGGATTTTCGGCGACATTAAGATAGAACAAACCTTCTTTGTCCACGCTCACCACCACGGGCGGCTCTTTCTTGCTCGACAGCGTTTCCGAAGCGGTTTTCGGTGTATCCACCTCAATCCCCTGCTGCAACATTGGCGCGGTGACCATAAAAATAATCAGCAGCACCAGCATCACGTCGATATAGGGCACGACGTTAATCTCGGCCACTGCACGACGGCGACCGGAGCGGCCGCGACCTTTCGCCATTGCCGCCATCTCAGGCCACCGGAGGTTGGCGCGTTGCGCCTTGACGATGCAGCAGGTTCAAAAATTCTTCTTGAAAACCATCCAAGCGATTAAACAGCCGATCCACATCCGTGGTGTAGCGGTTGTAGGCCACCACCGCAGGAATGGCGGCAAACAAGCCCATCGCCGTGGCGACCAAGGCCTCGGCAATCCCAGGTGCAACGGCTTGCAGCGTGGTATTGCCCGCGCCCGCCAAGCCCATAAACGAACTCATAATGCCCCACACCGTACCAAACAGGCCGACATACGGGCTGATTGAGCCAATGGTGGCTAGCACGGGCAGATGGTCTTCTAGGCGATCCATTTCCCGCGTCAAGGCGACACGCATTCCGCGCTGCGCACCTTCGAGCAACATGGCGGGGTCATGTTGCGCATCCTGACGACGCAAACGCGCAAACTCGCGGAAACCCGCCTCAAACAACGAAGCCATGCCCGTGCGCGGTTTTTCATCATGGGTCAACTGGCTATAAAACTCGGAAAGATTCACACCCGACCAAAAGCGCCCTTCAAACGCATCAATCTCAGCGCGGGCGCGCTTCATTTGCGCCGCCTTGTTGAAAATAATCATCCACGACACGATGGAAGCCATCAAAAGCAGCAGCATCACGCCTTGCACCAACAAGCTGGCATCGGCAATCAAACCCAAAATCGACATATTGGGCGCAGGGGTAGGCAAAGTAGAAGCCGGATTCACGAGGGTAAAATCTCCAAAATAACCGATGGCAAAGGCTGGGGACGCAAACCTTGCGCCGTCACACAAATAATTTCAGCGTCCGCACGACATAAAAGCGTGTGGTCACTCGCACGGCGCGCTTCTTGCTCAAATACAAGCCTCGCCCGACCTTCGCGTCGAGGGCGTGCGCTAATTTCAAGCAAGTCGTCCAGCCGCGCAGGCGAGCGGTATTCTACATGCACGCGGCGTACCACGAATATAAGACCTGTTGTTTCAAGGAGTTCTTGCTGGCTAATCCCGTGCTTTCGCAACAATTCGGTGCGCGCACGCTCAAAGTACTTCAAATAATTCGCGTAAAACACCACACCGCCCGCGTCGGTGTCCTCGTAATAGATGCGCGTGGGCCAAAAAAATTCAGTCATGCGCAGCAAAATCCAAGAGCTCCGACTGGAGCGCTTCGGTGCGCGTCGGGGCTTTCAGACCAAAATGCCGATACGCCAGCGGCGTAGCCATGCGCCCGCGCGGGGTACGCATCAAAAAACCCTGCTGCATCAAATACGGCTCCAACACATCCTCAATCGTATCCCGCGCCTCGCCAATTGCAGCTGCTAGGTTATCCAAACCCGTCGGGCCGCCCTCGAATTTGTCGATGAGTGTTTTCAGCAAACGATGATCCTGATGATCCAACCCCAGCCGATCGACTTTCAGCATATTCAAGGCGGCATCCGCCACCGCATCGCTAATCACGCCATCCGCCTTAACCTCGGCATAATCGCGCACCCGACGCAGCAAACGGTTAGCAATACGCGGCGTACCACGCGCGCGGCGAGCAATTTCCAGCGCCCCCGCCTCCTGCATCGACACCCCCAACAAACGCGCCGAACGGCGCACGATAGTCGCCAAATCCTCAATGCCATAAAATTCCAGCCGCTGGGTAATGCCGAAACGATCCCGCAGCGGATTGGTCAACATCCCCGCCCGCGTGGTCGCCCCCACCAAGGTAAACGGCGGCAAATCCAGCTTAATCGAACGCGCCGCGGGCCCGTCGCCGATCATAATGTCGATCTGATAATCCTCCATCGCAGGATAAAGAATCTCCTCCACCACAGGGGATAAACGATGAATCTCGTCGATAAACAGCACATCGCCCTCTTCCAGATTGGTGAGCAAAGCCGCCAAATCGCCAGGGCGCTCCAACACCGGCCCCGAAGTTTGGCGCAACGCCACACCCATCTCATTGGCAATGATGTGCGCGAGGGTGGTTTTGCCTAAGCCCGGCGGGCCAAAAATCAGCAAATGATCCAGCGCCTCTTTGCGCGCGCGCGCCGCCGGAATAAAAATCTCCAACTGCTCGCGCACGGCAGGCTGACCAATGTAATCCGTCAACGTGCGCGGACGAATGGCACGGTCAATGGCCTCTTCGCCGTGTTCAGCGGCGGCGGTGATTAGGCGGTCTTCGGTCATAACATCATCCAAACATCCAATAGGATTTTCCACACGGTTTTTCGCTTCAACAAGGAGCAAATAGCCCTAACCTAAGTTTTTTTCGTCGAGCCAAGCAAAGCACATTGTCACGACTTCCGTCCAAAAGCCAACCCAGCACGCCCCACCTCTGTCAAACGGTATTGTTGCAAACGGCTGTTGGGCTTGTCGGCAATCGTCATCTCGATCAACCCAGCATCCAACGCGGGCTTGATATAACGCGCCTGAAACGACTGGCGATCACGCAAGCCGAGCGCAGCCTGCAAAGCTTCGCGGCTCATCTCGCCGTGCAATACAGCCAGCAAGCGTTCGACTTGAGGGTTGACTTGAGGGGTGACTTGAGGGGTATCTCTGGTAAGCGCTTCAAAAATTCTCTGCAACATGAACTCAACAAACGGCGCAGAGTCGGCCTGATACGTACTTTCCTGCAAAGCTTGGTAAGACTCAGCTTGAAGCTCATACACCAACCATCCATCAGCGGATGCGCCTCCGTCACAGCCAATCAAACAAATACGCCATCGGAACCAGCATACGCTCCGCCAGCGGTGTCATGGAATGACTTGTACTACAGCCATAACGCCCACACCGCCACTGTGATAACACCCTGCATCCTCAGGCAACACTGCATCAAAGCTGATGCAACGAAAGAATAAATTGCGCACAGAAGCGATCCATCGCCTCTCGTCTAGTATGGAATGACCATATGCATGAGACCCACCTCATTTGCACTGATGGACGTCGGAAACGTAATCTTGTGTTGAGGCAAACCACTGACGAAATTATGTACTTCTGTCTGGTAGAAGTTTCGCAGCACAAATTCGACGAACCACCGAGGTGTCAACGGTGCTGAGACGGGAATGCGGCATCCCTTTACATCACCCAAAGTAAGATGACTCTTGGGATGAGCAACATCGATGTGAACACTTTCCCGCGCATCAAAATCGAAACGCAAAGGAAATGGAACTATCCTGCGTTGAACGATCTCCATAAACAGATCGTCTCGCATATAGGCATCCGGATCATCTTGAAATGGCAAAAGGCTGGGTGAAGGGTAGAAGGCAAGCCTGTGCTGTAGCAACTCATTGCCTTCGATGCGGTACATCATCTGGAGCAATGCGCCATCGACAAGCCTCATGTTATATGAGCGCTTGTTAGCCAGTTCGCGATATATCTCGCCGTATTCGATATCGCCCAGTGCAATGGAAACATGTTCCGAGCCACTAAAGGTAACATCCGCCTTGCTGCCAGATGTTCGAATCGCAGAGAAATTTGAATCGTCACAAACTCCTTTACCAATTAATTCAGAAATCAGCCCATCAATATCTTCTTTGATGCTTTTTGGAGTCACTGTCATCATTCATTTCCCCCAAGAAACTTTCTGAGTTTCTCGCGGGTCGCCTCATCGAGGTCTTCCGGGTGTAGCTCACCACTCTCCAGATCACCCAAAAGATCGGCTAGCTGGCCCTTCCTTCGCTCAAGACGCTGCCGCTCTTGTGGAGACAAATCACGATGAACAATGCGCAGCTTGCCAAGCAAGGCATCGTCGGGATAACAGAAATCCAAGACGAAGCCACGCTTCTTCAAGGCGGAAAACTCGTCGATCAGCCCCTGCATCCGAGGGCCATAACCTATGATGCGAACCCAAGCCTTGCTTCGAGTGATCGCGGTGAAAAGGCGGTTACGCAAACTGGCAAGACCTGTACCAGAGCTATTGCAGTCCTGAGCATTTATGACATAGACCATACCCGCCTCATTACCCTTGGCACGATAAATTCCCGTGAATGTCACGGAGGGGGTATCAGTGCGGAAAAATACATCCGCATCCGTATCAACACCGGCCAAATGGGTCTGAACTCCCGCCTCGAAAAGCTGCCTTCTAATAGGGCCAGTAACACCACGGGCATTCCGCGGGTCGGAGTGGATGACAATAATGTCATCATGGCGAAGCTCATCCTCGTTCAAGTTGGACTGAATCTGACGAACGAGCCAGTCGTTCTGCCGCGCTTCATCATCGAACTTTATGAATTGCACAAGATCGTCAATATCGGAGTGCTCTTCCAGAAACCTTGGACTGGTTTCGGTGGTGCGCTCCAGAACGATATGCTGTCCCTTCATCAATTGCCCGCTCTGAACCTTGTAGCCAATCTCCTCCCACAGCGCGGGGTAATCGAACATCTGAACTAAGCCAGTCTCTGCACCCTGTGGAGCATCTCGATAAATACCGAATCCCAATCCGTGGGCAGATACCAGAACCGGGCGCGAGTTTCGGTAGCATTTCTGCAAAATCACGTCTCGCCTGCGGTCGTTACCGAACGTGACCAGCGGTTGTCCATGCGCATCGTTGCCGAAGATTTCCTCCGGTGGCGGAAGGGAAGTTCCTGAGAGATTCTGAAGTTCGTCGTAGGCATAAACCAGCCGCTTTGGCGACTTCAGCATGGAATAGCAAAGCTTCAGAAAACTTGGTGCAAAGTCCTGTGCCTCATCCGCAAGGATGACGTCGTAGAGTTGCGCTGTATCCGAAGCGGTTGCTAGTGCAGCTTGGCAGGCTCCGTCAAAGGCTCGCTCACTCCCCCCAAACTTGTAGGATGCACTCTTGAAATCAAAAAACTCCGTCCCAGTCGCTCGGCAATATTCGTAGTAAATGCCATCTCTAGCATTACCTCCCGGCGCCCCCCAGGCGTTGACAACTCGAATCTTCGTCCAATCCGGTTCTTCGCCGCTCTGCTCAATACAAAAATTGTTGATCAAACGGCGGAACTGCCCTTTGAGTGAACGGGTATTGAAAGTTACGGCAATACGCCAGTCTGGATGCTGCGTATGCAAATAGGCGGCTTTGAGTGCCAACACGATGGTCTTGCCTGAGCCGGCTAGCCCCCGGATGCGTTGAACGCCGTCCACCGTCTCGATGACAGCTTTGTTTTGTCGGTGATCAAGCGTCGCAATGGAGTCTTCGAGACGTTTGAGCTTGGCTCCACGGGAGTCTTCGCGATGAACTTCTCGCTTGGAGCGACTTTTCCGGATGCTGCTGAGGCTCTCGATGGCCGATAGCGTCATTCTGTAAAGCTCATCGCTACCATTCTCCCAGTCTATCGTGCTCAGGGCAGCAGCAAGACCCCGTTCATTAACGATAGGATAACCATCTACTGCAACAGCCTCGACATTGGTGATTCCGGGAGCAAATGACATAACCGAGAGCGGCACCAGCAACTGACGCCCTTTGACAAGTTCGCGGTGCAACTTCAGCCGTGCTTCGATCTTATTTGCCAAATCGTCCTGACGTTCCGCGTACCCCTCAACGTCCGGCCCTTCGATCAAGTCGAATAACACGATTCCCTTGGAAGGGCTCACCAAGGTGGCATCTATCGAGTACTTGCCATCAGGCGTGGCAATCAACGGGTAGCCTGTGAAGACCTCACCTTGCATTTCCTGCAAGATTTCGAGACTTTGCTCTAAAGCATCAGTCGCGACAGGCTTATTGTTTACACCACGGATAATATTGAATCCATCAGTCATTAACTAACCTCCATAATCTGCAAAATCACCGATGTAGAATTTCTAGAGTTCTCCGAGCCGAGAGACTTTCAGAGACTTTACCGATATTGCGGGGGGCGTCCAGCGGGGCGACCCGTTTGCGGAAGAAAGCTAGGATACGGCAAGAGTTTTGCGGGCCGAGCGAGTCGAGATTTTTCCGTGCCAGTGACGATAGCTTAACCTTCCATACCATGATGCTTCCACACTTCTTCCTGCGACACGATTTTGGATTTCCCTGAACATATCACCTCAAGCTATCGCTCGGCCAGATACATATCTTCAAGATCATCCAGACATTACAGAATGGCTTCTCGTGCGTAAAAATTCTTGATACGCCCAGTAGCCTTCGCCAACGTATCGAGGCGTTGTTCAATTTCGGCGAGCAGTCGGATGGCCAACATGTTCTGTCTCCTGCAACTCAAACGCTGTGCAAGTATGACAGCTTCAGGCGCAAGCGCCAGCAGCGTTCATCTGCTTACTTCACCGCCTGCTTCAATGCCGCCCGAATAATCTCCCCGGCTTCCAGCCCCGCCGCATCCGGCACAGCACGCGCCATGCGGGCGGCTTCGACGGGTTTGTAGCCCAAGGATTCCAACGCGCTGATGGCTTCGTCTAGCGCATTGCGGCTGATGACTCCCGCTTGGCCTGGCAAGGGTGCGCTCTCCAGTCCGCCCAAGCGGTCGCGCATTTCGATAATCAGGCGTTCGGCGGTTTTGCGTCCGATGCCGGGCAAGCGAATCAGGGTGGAAACATCGTTGCGCTGCACCGCGTCGCTAAATTCTTGCGTGCTCATGCCGGAGAGAATCGCGAGGGCGAGTTTTGCGCCCACGCCGGTGATTTTGAGCAGGTTGCGGAACAGCGCGCGCTCGGTTTCGCGCAGAAAGCCATACAGCAAAAACGCATCTTCGCGCACCACGGTGTGAATCAGTAAGGTGACTTCTTGCCCCGTGGCGGGCAGATCGTAGATGCTCGACATGGGCGCTTCAACGTCGTACCCCACGCCGTGTACATCGACTAATAAAAAGGGCGGCTGCTTGCTAACGAGCGTGCCTTTTAAGCGTCCGATCATGCTTTGTCTCCTTTGATTTTGCGCGCGCGCGACATGGCAAGCTCCGTCCAAGACTCTTGCCCACTGCGTGAGCGGTGACGTGATTGTGCTAACTGGCGCAGCAATTCGGCTTTGGCGGGGGGCACGCCTTCGCTTTGCGCCACAATCAGTGAGCTGCGCCTATAGGCATGGCACAAGGCCACGGCGGCGGCATCTGCGCCATCGGCGGGTGGGTCTTCGGCAAGATTGAGCAAGCGTTTGACCATGTGCTGCACCTGCACTTTGTCCGCCCGCCCCGTGCCAACGACAGCTTTTTTCACTTCGGCGGGCATGTATTCGGCTACGGGCAAGCCTTTGACCACCGCCGCTGCAATCGCCGCGCCGCGTGCTTGGGCGAGTTTGAGCGAGGATTCTGGGCTTCTGAACATGAAGATTTGCTCAATGGCAAACTCATGCGGCTGGTAGGTTTCGATAAGCTCAGTGACCTTGCTGAATACTTCACCTAAGCGTTGATGGAAGCTTGAATGCGAGCCAAGTTTGAGGCTTTGCAGATGCAGGCAAACGTAATCTCGGCCTTGTTTTTCGATCACCGACACACCGGTGGTGACTGAACCGGGGTCAACACCCAAGATGCGCAGCCCCGATTGAATGCTCACTCCTCGTCTATCGCCTCTTCCGGCAATTCGGCGTTGTGATACACCGTTTGCACGTCATCCAAATCTTCGAGCATGTCGATCATTTTCACTAGTTTTTCGGCAATCTCGCCTTCGACCGCTGCGGAGGTGCTAGCGCGCATGGTGATTTCGGCTTCTTCCGGCACAAAGCCCTTGGCCTTCATGCCGTCAAGCACGCTCTGGAAGGCTTCCGGCGAAGTGAGGACTTCAATCGAACCATCGTCATCTACCACCACATCGTCCGCGCCCAGCTCCAACGCGGCTTCCATCAGCGCATCCTCATTGCAACCCGGCGCGTAGAGCAACACACCGAGCTTGCTGAACAAATAAGCCACCGAGCCATCCGTGCCCATATTGCCGCCGTTTTTGCTGAACGCATGGCGTACATCCGCCACCGTGCGCACCTTGTTGTCGGTCACGCACTCGACAAACACAGCCACACCGCCTGGGCCATAGCCTTCGTAGGTCAGCTCCTCGTAGTTTTCACCCTCGCCCGCGCCCACTCCGCGCTTGGCGGCGCGCTCCATGGTGTCCTTGGTCATATTCGCGCCCAGCGCCTTGTCCCAAGCCAGACGCAAACGCGGATTTTCCGCCGGATTGGCGCTTTGCCCCGCACGCGCCGCCACGGTGATTTCGCGGATGATTTTCGTCCAAATTTTGGAACGCTTTTTATCTTGGCGATCCTTGCGGTGTTTAATATTCGCCCACTTACTATGGCCAGCCATGAAAAAACCTCAATCAATCAATGTGTTGCAAACTTATTATTCATAGGACTTACGCAGAATGGCGGTTTACCCCCTCCCCCTTGATGGGGGAGGGCTGGGGAGAGGGTGGGGAAGTTGGCGCAAGCCTATGTTCTGGCAAAGATTACCCCCCTCTCCCCAACCCTCTCCCGCGAGGGGAGAGGGAGCTAAATCCACGGTTTGCGTACGTCCTAATTCAATCTTTGGGCTGAGGCGCAACCAACCCCTGCCCACGCGAAAACGCCAACATGCGCTCAATCGGCAGACGCGCACGGTCGATGATGCTCGCATCCACATCAACCTCATGCTCCCGCGGATTCTCTAGCGCATCCAGCACATTTTGCAAACCATTCATCGCCATCCACGGGCAATGCGCGCAGACATTGCACGTTCCATGGTTCAAGGTCGGCGCAGCAATCAACTTTTTATTCGGCGCGGCCTGCTGCATTTTGTAGAAAATGCCGCGATCGGTCGCGACAATCAGGGTCGCGGCTTTTGACTCACTCGCCGCCTTAATAAGCTGCGAAGTGGAGCCCACCGCGTGCGCCATATCCACCACGGCCTTGGGCGATTCAGGGTGCACCAACACTTCGGCATCAGGATATTCGCGCCGCAATTCGCGCAAGCCTTCGGCAGAAAACTCGTCATGCACCACGCACTCGCCCTGCCACAGCAGCATATCCGCGCCGGTTTGTTCCTGAATGTAACGCCCCAAGTGGCGATCGGGTGCCCAAAGGATTTTCTCGCCACGCTCTTTAAGATGCGTGACGATTTTCAGCGCGTTGGATGAAGTCACAATCCAGTCGGCACGCGCCTTGACCGCCGCCGAGGTATTGGCATACACCACCACCGTGCGATCGGGGTGTTGGTCGCAAAACGCGGCAAAATCCTCCGCTGGACAGCCTAAATCCAAAGAACACTCGGCCTGCAAAGTCGGCATCAGCACGGTCTTTTCCGGACTGAGGATTTTTGCCGTCTCACCCATAAAGCGCACGCCGATGACCACCAAGGTTTTGGCCGCATGACGGCTGCCAAAGTCCGCCATATCCAGCGAATCGGACACCCGCCCGCCAGTTTCCTCCGCCAGCTTTTGCAGCGCCGCATCGACGTAAAAATGCACCACGAGCACCGCATCTTTGGCTTTGAGCAAGGCTTTGATGCGCATCACTAGCGCATCCGCTTCCACAGCAGCAAGTGGCGCAGGCTGCGGCGCTTGCGCTACCAAACGCTGAATCACCGCATCACGCAGGCGGGGGATTTGGGTGGATAAATCAGTCATGGTTTCACCATTCTCGTAGGTGCGAATTTATTCGCACAGGTTTTTTCAGTGCACATTCATTCGCACCTACAGCCATACAGCATCCCACAAAGGGTAGTTTCCAAGTTTATCCACTAAATCTGCCCTCAGAGGATTGGCGACGATATAACGAGCTATTGCGCGAATATCGTCTTCTTTGCGTAGAGCATGATCGTAATAGGCTTTCTGCCAAAGCGCGCCCGACCTCTGCAAATAATGATTTACCCGTTGAGCAGACTTCGCCTTAAAGCTTTTCATCACGAACGCCAAACTTGCAGACTCACCCAATTGAAACAACCAATGGACATGGTCAGGCATTACAACCCATGCCAGTGAATCCACGTCACCACGATCGTGCAAGTTACGCATTTCTGCAATGACTAAGCGCGCACAAGAAAAATCAGCAAAGTAGTTTGTATGACGTTCAGCTAACACTGTGGTTATGAAATACACCTGCCCTACCGCACTAAAGCGCCCTTTGGATAGATTGCTGTAAGCCATGGCCTGATTGCTTGCAAGCAAGTGCGAATGAATTCGCACCTACGCCTAGACATCAAGCCTCCGCCACCGGCTTTCTCACCCGAATCGACAATTCGCGCAGTTGCTTTTCATCCACCTCGCCCGGTGCTTGGGTCAGTGGGCAGGCGGCGGTTTGGGTTTTCGGGAAGGCGATCACCTCACGAATGGACGCGGAGCCGCTCATCAGCATGACGAGGCGATCAAGTCCGAACGCCAAGCCGCCGTGCGGCGGTGCGCCAAACTTGAGCGCGTTGAGCAAAAAGCCGAATTTCTCTTGCGCTTCTTCGTCGCTAATCCCCAAAAGCTTGAACACTTTGCTCTGCACGGCCTCTTGATGGATACGAATCGAGCCGCCGCCGATTTCCACGCCGTTGAGCACAAAATCGTAAGCGCGCGACAGGCATTCGCCGGGGTTACTATCCAGCAAATCAAGCTGCTCCAACTTAGGCGAGGTAAACGGATGATGCAGCGCCACCCAGCGATTGCTCTTGTCGTCCCACTCGAACATCGGGAAATCGACCACCCACAGCGGCTTCCAACCATTTTCGACCAAACCTAAATCATGACCAAGTTTGACGCGCAGATTGCCCAGCGCGTCGTTCACAATCTTGGTTTTGTCTGCGCCGAAGAAAATCAAATCGCCATCTTGCGCACCGGTGCGGGCAAGAATGCCATTAACCGTTTCGTCCGGCAGGAATTTGAGAATCGGCGATTGCAGGCCATCGCGTCCAGCCGCCATGTCATTGATTTTGATGTAGGCCAAGCCCTTGGCACCGAAAATCGACACGTATTTGGTGTAGTCATCAATCTGCGAGCGCGGCATCGCTCCGCCATTCGGCACGCGCAGCGCGGCAATACGGCTTTCTGGGTCGGCGGCGGGGCCGGCGAATACCTTGAAATCCACGCCAGTCATTAAATCGGCCACATCCACCAATTCCAGCGGAATGCGCAAATCCGGCTTGTCGGAGGCGAAGCGGCGCATGGCTTCATGCCAAGTCATGCGCGGCAATGGGTCGGGGAAGGCGACTTCGAGCACTTCGCGGAACAGGTCGCGCATCATGCCCTCGATCAGGGTCATGAAATCGTCCTCGCGCATGAAGCTGGTTTCGATGTCCACCTGGGTGAACTCCGGCTGGCGGTCGGCGCGCAGGTCTTCATCGCGGAAGCATTTGGTAATCTGGTAGTAGCGATCAAAACCCGAAATCATTAACAACTGTTTGAACAACTGCGGCGACTGCGGCAGGGCGAAAAACTCGCCCGGATGGGTGCGGCTCGGCACAAGATAGTCCCGCGCACCTTCCGGCGTGGCGCGGGTGAGCATGGGTGTTTCTAAATCAAGAAAGCCCAAGCCTTCGAGATGCTGGCGCAAAAAGTGCGACACTTTGGCACGCAGGCGTAGCTTGGCCTGCATTTCTGGGCGGCGCAAATCAAGAAAACGGTAACGCAGGCGCGTGTCTTCGCCCGCCGTGTCGTCATCGAGCTGAAAGGGCAAGGGCTCGGAGCGGTTCAAAATCTCCAAATCCAGCCCCAGCAATTCAATCTTGCCGCTAAACAAATTAGCGTTTTCCGTACCCGCAGGGCGCGGACGCACACGAGCCGTCACACGCAACACAAACTCATGGCGCACCTGCTCGGCCAGCGCAAAAACCTCGGCACGATCGGGGTCGAACACCACTTGCACCACGCCTTCGCGGTCACGCAAGTCGATAAAAATCACTCCGCCATGGTCGCGACGGCGATTCGCCCAGCCGGTGAGAATAACGGTCTGACCGTCGAGTTGCTCGTTCACAAGGCCACAATAATGAGTACGCATGGGGTATTCCGAAATCACTTAAAAAGAATAAAAAAGGGGCGCAATGTTACGTTTTAGGCCTAGGGGCGGCAAGCGCATTCACTTTAGCAGCGGCATCCACCTTATTCGAAGCCGGAACAACCATCCCTAGCGACACAATCATGCGCATGGCATCTTCCACGCTCATCTCCAGCTCAATCGCTTCATCTTTGGCGATAAAAATCACATAGCCGGAGGTTGGATTCGGCGCGGTGGGCACATAAATCGTCAGCACTTCGGCGTGGGTCTTCTCCTGAATCTCCCCCACCGGATCACCCGCAAGAAAGGCCAGCGTCCACAAACCTGGGCTTGGGTACTGCACCAGCATCACCTTACGAAACGATCGGGAATTGCTGGAGAAAA
>JBFXGB010000038.1:0-18924 GCA_050178405.1 Halothiobacillaceae bacterium | reverse complement strand
CAGAAGAACAATGATGCTGCCCTCCAACAAGCCAATAACAAAGCCCGGTATGGCTTTGCCAATCAGGATTTCAACCGGCTGCATGGGCGTAACCAAAAGCTGGTCAAACGTGCCTTGCTCGCGTTCACGCGCCACCGAGAGTGCGGTCACGACCATCACCACCACGAGCATCAAAATCGCCACGATGCCCGGCACGATAAACCAGCGGCTTTCTAAATTCGGGTTAAACCAAGCGCGGCTTACAATCACCGAGGGCGGCGCACGCAACTGATTGGCGTTTTGCCACGCTGCATTAAAATCGGCAATCACGGTGTTGGCATAGCTCAAGGCGATGGCGGCGGTATTGGAATTACGCCCGTCGATAATGAGTTGCACGGTGGCAGGTTGCTGGGTGCGTAAATCGGCTTCAAAGCGTGGGCTAATCGTCAGCACCATGAGCGCTTTTTGGCTATCAATCAGGCGAGTAATATCGGCTTCACGCTGGATATTCGCCACATTTTTGAAATGCCCTGAGCCTTCAAAACGCGCCACTAAAGCCTGCGAGGCTTGCCCGCCATCTTGGTTATCAATGGCAAGCGGAATATGGGCGAGATCAAAGGTGGCGGCAAAACTAAAAATCACCAGTTGAATCAGCGGCGGGCCGATAATGACAAAGCGCGATTTTGGATCGCGTAGTAGCGCTTGAAATTCTTTAATCGCCAGCGCGATGATGCGTTGCCACATAATTTAAGAACCTCGGCCTATTCCAGTGATTTGCGGATTTTGCGGCGGCTGGCGGCAATAAAGAACACGGCAATCGCGAGCATGGCCAGTGTATTCGGCCAGAGAATGGCCGAGACATCGCCCGCCAAAAACAAGGTGTGCAAAATCACCACAAAATAGCGCGCTGAAACAAGATAGGTCAGGCTTTGTAACCAGCCTGGCATACTGCCAATATCAAAAATAAACCCCGAGAGCATAAAGGCCGGTAAAAAAGTGGTGATAATGGCGACCAAGCTCGCGACGAATTGATTGCGCGTGGCAATCGAAATAAACAAACCCATGCCGAGCGCCGTCATCAAAAACAGGGCGGAGGTCAGCAGCAACAGCCACCAGCTGCCCAAAAAGGGCACGTCGAACAGCCAAATGGCCATCGCCACCGAGAGCATCATGCCGCCCATGCCCAGCACGAAATACGGCACTAGCTTGCCGATGAGCAGCTCGTTAATGTGTACCGGCGTAACCATTAGCGCCTCCAGTGTGCCCCGCTCCCATTCGCGCGCCATCACTAACGCGGTGAGCAGCGCCCCAATCAGCGTCATAATCACGGCAATTAAACCCGGCACAAGGTAATTGCGGCTGCGCAGTTCGGGGTTAAACCAAATCCGCGCGGCCAGTTCAACCGGTTGCGCGGCGGCGGTGTTTTCTAGCCCTGCAGCTTGGGCGCGTGCGCCCAGCCAGTGTTGCCAGCTGGCTTGAATATAGACTTGGATGAGCCGAGCCTGATTGGCATCCACGCCATTGATGATAAGTTGCAGCGGCGCCTGTTCATGTACGGTGTTGAGCTTGGCGGTAAAGTCGCTCGGTACATGCACGATGGCATCGACCTTGCGATTGAGCAGCCAACGCTCGGCGGTGGCTAAATTAGGCGCGATGTGCGGGCTGAGAAAAGCTGAGTGATTCATTGAAGCGTACAGCGCGGTGCTCTCGGTATCCGGCGCATCCGCAACAAAGGCGAAGGGCACATGCTTGGCATTGAGTGACACGCCATAGCCAAAAAGCAGCAACAAAATCACGGGCAATAAAAACGCAATGGCCATGCTGGAAGGGTCGCGCAGAATTTGCTGAAATTCTTTTTTAATCAAGCCGATCATGCGCATACCACTGCCGCCGCGCTGCACGATTGACGTTTTCATGCGCTGGCCTCGGCGGCTGGACGGGGGGCGCTGATAAGCGCGATAAACGCATCTTCCATGTTGGGTTTGGGCATGGTTTGGGTTTGCGCTTGGGCGCGAATGTCTGCGGGCATGCCAGCCGCCAAAATTTGGCCTTGACTCATAATCACCAGCCGATCGCAGTATTCCGCTTCATCCATAAAATGCGTGGTAATCATAATGGTGACACCTTGATCGGCCAGCGCGTTAATACGCCCCCAAAAGGCGCGGCGTTCAATGGGATCGACCCCAGAGGTGGGTTCATCGAGAAACAAAATATCCGGTTCGTGCATCAGGGCGCAGGCCATGGCCAGCCGCTGCTTGAATCCCAAGGGCAATAACCCGCTGTTGGTGTCGCGGTAGTTTTTTAGGTCAAACTCGGCCAAAGCCCAAGCCAGACGCTGAGTTAAGCGCTCGCCTTTGAGGCCGTAGGCGCGGGCAAAAAACGTCAAGTTTTGCATCACACTCAGCACCTCGTACAGCGCGTATTTTTGTGACATGTAGCCGATGCGGGCGCGCGCCTTGGCGGCAGCGGTGAATAAATCAACCCCAGCCACCGAGAGCGTGCCGCTGCTGGCGGGCAGCAAGCCACACAGCATACGAAAGGTGGTCGATTTGCCCGCACCATTGGCACCCAGTAGGCCAAAAATCTGCCCGCGCTGCACAGAAAAACTAATGGCATTCACCGCAATAAATGTCCCAAAACGACGGCTTAAGTCGCTGACGCGAATCACCTCGACCGCTTGCGTGGCTGCGCTTAGCTCAAGGCGCGTGCCGCCAATTGGCGCTAAAGCCTGCGGGGTTTGCGCCGCGTGCTGGCTTTGCAACATTAAAACAAAGGCATCTTCAAAGCGCGGGGAAAGAGGCTGCCAGGTCACACCGGGCAAGACGGGCGGCTTGGCGTGTTCTGCCAGCAGCACTCGCACCCAATCGCCATCAATCACAGCATCCAGAATTTCGGGCTGTTGCTTGAGTTCGGCTTGTAAATGTCGGCGCAAACCCTGCTCGCGTTGTGCGCCCCATACGCGCTGCGCCAAATGCTGGGTGAAAGCGGTGGGCGTGTCTTGGCCTAAAATTTGCCCCTGATGCAGCAAAATGACCTGATTGCAGCGTTCGGCCTCATCTAAATAGGCGGTGGCGAGTAAAACAGTCATGCCGCCATCTTTGACCAATTGATACACAATTTCCCAAAGCTCGCGCCGTGAAACGGGATCTACCCCCACGGTGGGTTCGTCGAGCAATAACAGACTGGGCGGGCGTACCAGCGTACACGCCAGCCCCAGCTTTTGCTTCATCCCGCCTGATAGCCGCCCGGCGAGCCGATCAGTAAACGGCGCTAAACCCGTCATGTTGAGCAATTCTTGAAAGCGTTTCACGCGTTGTGCGAACGGTACGCCTTGTAAATCGGCATAAAGCGTTAAGTTTTCTTGTACGGTTAAATCTTCATACAAACCAAAGTGTTGTGGCATATAGCCGATGCTGGCTTGCACGGTGAGCGGATCCTTTTGCACATTCACACCCAAGACCTGAACGCTGCCCGCATCGGGATTGAGCAAACCGGCCATCAGTCGCATGAGCGTGGTTTTGCCTGCGCCATCGGGGCCTATCAAGCCAATCACCGCGCCATTGGGCACGCTAAATGAAACATCGTTCAGCGCCTGCGTGGCATGGGGCGCTTTGCCAAAGGATTTATGCAGATTACAGATAACGATGGCTTCGTTATCGTCTTTGACCGAGAGCGCGGTCATAGGTGCTCAGTGCGCGGCAGCAAGCGTGACGCAAGGGTCTTCGCCCCGCGCGATGGGCTTAGCGTTGCGAGCAATCTGTACCGTGACCGGCATTCCTAGGCGCAATTCGTGATTGGGATTGCAGGCATAAACGCGAGCTTGATACACCAAATCGGTGCGCACGGCGGTGCTTTCAACCGTTTTCGGCGTGAATTCCGCTGTGGGCGAAATGTACCCCACCCAAGCGGTGAAGGTTTTGCCCGGAAAGCTATCGCTTGTAAGCATCGCGGGCATGCCCTCGCGCACCCAGCCTAAATCCGGCTCGTCGATATACACCCGCGCCCAAATGGGATCGGTTAATGCCAAGGAAACCACGGGCTGTGCGGGCGAGGCCATATCGCCAGGTTCCACAATTCGATTGCGCACAATGCCCACCGAAGGCGCTGTGAGTGTGGTGTCATCCAAATTGATTTGCGCTGCTTGCACTTGGGCGTGGGCGGCATCGACGGCGGCGCGCGCCTGATTGATGTCTTCCACACGCGAACCAATGACGGCGAGTTTCAATGTCGCCTCATCCGCTTTAAGCCGTGCGCTGGCGGCATCGCGTGCGGTGCGTGCGTTATCACGATCTTGCGCAGAGGCCATTTTTTGCGTCGCGAGATCAGCAATACGGCGGTAGGTGGATTCTGCATTACTCAAATCGGCTTGATCGGCATCAACAACCGCACGCAGGCGCTCAATATCCTCGGGGCGTGAGCCATGGATGAGCTTATCGAGCTCGGCTTGATTGGCCGCCAGTTGCGCTTGTGCCGCCGCCAGCGCCGCCGCATAACGCCGCGTATCCAAGGTGGCAATCACCTGACCCGGCGCAACGGTATCGCCCACTTGCACCAAAATATGCTCAATCCGCGCCGCATCATTAAACGCCAAATTCACTTGCCGCAAATCAATATTGCCATACAAGGTTAAATGCGGCGACAGTGGCGCTTGCGCGGGCTTGCCCCAAAAAAACCACGTTGCAGACCCGCCGGCGATGAGCACGGCAAGCACCATCAAAATACGCGCAGGTTTGGGCATAGAGTCTCCAGAGGGCGTGCATCACAATTGCATTGTGTCGTGTTAGCGCTTGCACTGTATAGGTTTTTGTTTGATTACGGGCGCATAGTTTGACTTTTCTACCAACCCAAGAATACCTTGACGCAGCCGAGTTTTAGCGCTAAATCACACGGCACGGATTCGTCACACGAAATCTGACCTCATCCACACATTCCGCGTCACCACACACCGTCCACCTCAACTGAGAAAGCATTTTTATGGGCTATTTTGGATCATTTTTATCCCTTTTTCGCAAACCCAACGCGGTGCCCGACGAGGCAACCTCGGATAGCGACATTCAACCCACCCCCGTCAGCAAGCCTAAAAACGATCGCCGCAAAGCAGAACGCCGTGATGCACTTGAGGGAACCCGCGCACTGATTATTGATGACTCCAAAACGGTGGTGGTGACGCTTAGAAAAATTCTGGTGTCCACCGGTTATACCACTCTGGAAGCCTTTGATGCCGAAAGCGGGATTGAATTAGCCAAAAGCGAAAGCCCGGACGTGATCTTTCTCGACATTGTTCTCCCCGGCATGAATGGCTTTGCCGCCCTGCGCGTACTGCGCCGCGACCCAATCACCAAAGACATCCCCATCATCATGATGAGTAGCAACGAGCAAGCCACGGAGCAGTTTTTTGGCGAGCGTATCGGCGCAGATGATTTCATGAAAAAACCCTTCGCCCGTGAAGAAGTGTTCTCCCGCCTCGACAAGCTTGTCGGCGACGATGCGCAGCTATGCCGTCCTGATACGACCAGAGCGAAAGCGTAAAAACGATTGACAAGCCGTAGCCCGGATGAGGCGCAGCGGGAGTCCGGGGCAACAGCGCCGATTGTGAGGTCATTCCCGGATTGGCATCCGGGCTACATGCCCCCCGACCCCACGTAGGCTTGTGTTGGAGCCCCCACCACCGCCCTGTAAACTCCACGCCATGAGCATCCCACGCCACCCGGTCTTGATTCTCGCTTTAATGCTCATGGCATCCCTAGCCATCCTGCTGGCTAACCTAGGCTTCGGCAGTAGCGGCTGGGTGTGGCCGGTTTTTTTTGCTTCAGATGGCACGGGGATGCTTGAACGCAGCATCGTCATGGAATTGCGCCTACCGCGCGTGCTCGCCGCCTTCGCCGCAGGCGGTTTGCTGGCCTTGGCAGGCACACTGATCCAGGTGCTCACGCGCAACCCGCTCGCCGACCCGTACATTTTGGGTATTTCTGGCGGCGCAGCAGTCGGGGCGTTACTGGCGATTTTGCTCGGCTTACCTCTTTTGATGCAGCATCTTGGCGCAGCTTCGGGTGCATTTGCCGCGCTACTTTTGGTGATAGGCCTCGCGCACGGCGACGGCGCATGGACACGCCAACGCCTGCTGCTGACTGGCGTGGTGCTGGCTTCCGCCCTTGGTGCAGTGATTACCTTGCTGCTCGCACTCGCCCCGGAAACCGCCCTGCGCGGCATGTTGTTTTGGTTGATGGGTGACTTATCCAGCGCGCCCGCGCCTTGGCTTGCGCTCATCGGCCTTGCTCTTTTGACCCTGCTCATTCTGCCTTGGGCGCGGGATTTGAATATCCTCTCCCGTGGTGAAGCCAGCGCCGCGTCCCTCGGTGTCAGCGTGCGCGAACTGCGCTGGGGCGCGTATTTGCTCGCCGCGATCGCCACCGCGCTCGCCGTCATTACCGCCGGCAGCATCGGCTTTGTCGGCCTGCTCGCACCGCATCTCGCCCGCCTGCTCGTCGGTGCCGATCATCGTTTTGCCCTGCCAGTCGCCATTTTGCTGGGTGGTAGCTTGGTCATGCTGGCTGATCTTTTGGCACGCACCCTGATTGCGCCGCAACAACTGCCTGCGGGTGCGCTCATTGCCCTTCTTGGTGCGCCATTGTTTCTTGTGTTGTTGTACCGCGAGAGCAAAACATGAGCGCCGCATTGTTACAGATACGCGATTTAAGCCTGCACCAAGGCGGACAGTGCCTCCTCGACCAACTCAACCTCGCCATCCACCCCGGCGAATGCTGGGCGATTCTGGGGCGCAATGGCGCAGGCAAAACCAGCTTGCTGCACACCCTCGCCGCCGTCCGCCCCGTGCCTCATGGGCAGATTGAACTGCTCGGCCAGCCCTTGAATGCGTGGAAGCCTAGGCGACGCGCCCGCCATATCGGCCTCTTGACCCAAGAGCCTGCGGAGGGCTTTGAAGCCAATGTGCTTGAGGCGGTGCAATCCGGGCGACATCCTTATATTGAATCATGGTCAGAAGGCGCAAACGAAGATGCAAGCAGCGTGCAACAAGCTCTTGCAACCTGCGGTCTAAAAGACTTTGCCACACGCCGCATCAACAGCCTCTCCGGCGGCGAACGGCGACGCTTGGGCATTGCCACCTTGCTCGCTCAAAACCCGCCGCTGATGCTGCTCGACGAGCCACTCAATCATCTCGACATGGCCTGGCAATGGTGCATCCTGCGCAAACTCCGCAGCCTCGCCGACCAAGGCCACGCGCTGATGATGAGCCTGCACGACCCGAATATGGCCTTGCGCAACTGCACCCACGCGTTACTCATGCACGAACATGGCGCATGGCAAACAGGGCGCGTGGACGAACTGCTAACCCCTGAAAATATCGAAGCCGTTTACGGCCTTAAACTGCGCCACATCGAAGACCAGCATGGCCACTGGCTTGTCCCCGATTTGCACGCAGCCCACGCCCCCCTGTGAACCTTGCCCCCATTGTGGCTAAATACACCCCATTGCAACCCTAACGAGACTTATCCATGAGCCATAGCAACCATTCTCGCCTGATTATCCTCGGTTCTGGCCCTGCTGGTTACACGGCGGCGGTGTACGCGGCGCGCGCCAACCTTGCGCCGCTGCTGATTACCGGAATGCAAATGGGCGGCCAGCTCACGACCACTACCGAAGTCGATAACTGGCCGGGTGACGTGCATGGGCTGACCGGTCCCGCACTGATGGAGCGGATGCAGCAACATGCCGAACGCTTTGGCACCACCATTCAATTCGACCACATTAACAGCGTGGATTTATCCAAGCGCCCGTTCACCCTCAAGGGCGATTCAGCAAGCTACTCCTGCGACGCGCTGATTATCGCCACCGGTGCCAGCGCCAAATACCTCGGCATTCCGTCCGAAGAAGCCTTCAAAGGGCGCGGCGTATCGGCCTGCGCCACCTGCGACGGCTTCTTTTACCGTGGCCAGGATGTCTGCGTGATTGGCGGCGGCAATACCGCCGTCGAAGAAGCCTTATATTTGGCCAATATCGCCCGCCATGTGCATGTAATTCACCGCCGGAGCAGCTTCCGCTCTGAAAAAATTCTCTCCGACCGTCTGCTGGAGCGCGCCAAAAACGGCAATGTCACCCTGCATTGGCATAGCGAAACCGACGAAATTCTTGGTGACGAAACCGGTGTCACCGGCATCCGTATTAAAAATGTGAACGATGGCACTACGACCGAGATTGCCCTGACTGGCGTATTTGTTGCTATCGGTCATACGCCAAACAGCAGTATTTTTGCTGGTCAACTGGAGATGAAAAACGGCTATCTGAAGGTGCAGAGCGGCACAGAGGGCAATGCGACCCAAACCAGCGTTGCAGGCGTATTTGCCGCAGGCGATGTCGCCGACCACATCTACCGCCAAGCCATTACTTCGGCAGGCAGCGGCTGCATGGCGGCGCTGGATGCCGAACGCTTCCTCGACGGAAACTAAGATATGGACATGGGCGCAGCGCTCACCATTGCGTTATTTGCCGCCCTTCTGGGGCAGGTGTGGGCAGCACAAGTGCGTCTTGAACGCCATTTGCGCTGGCTAAGTGCTGCGCTATTGCTCAATGCCATGACCCTGCCCGCCGCCATGCTGCTGTTTGGTGACAGTCATGAAGGCCTGAGTCTTGCCGCAGGGTTTATCGCCATTTTAGTCGCGAGCGCCTCCGGCATGGGTGCGCTGCTATGGCTGCATCGCATTGAAAAGCTCGGGCAAGCCAAAAAGATTGCGCCAAGTACGCCGCGCGAGCCGCCACATGGATGACCCCAATCTAGGTTTGGCACTGGCCTGCGTATTGATGCTCGTCGGCCTGCAGCGCATGAACGCTGGAAAAGCGGCCTTCCCGTGGTTTGCCAGCGGCTTTGCTGCTGCAGTTCTCGTGCCGCTGCTGTTCGGCGGCGGGGATAATCAGGTTCTGATGCTGGCAGCCCTCGCACTCGGCCTAGGTCTGGCTGTGATTCTTGGGCTGATTTCCAACCTGACCAATCTGCCCGCACGCTTGGCCTTACTCCACGGTTTGGCGGGCGCAGCAACGGCGCTGGTGGCCAGTATGGCCATGCTGGAAGGACTGCTTGAGCCGGGTTTGACCTTGGGGCTGGCAAGTTTAAGCCTGCTGTTCGGTGCGTTTTCTGCCGCCGGCGCGGCGGTGGCACACTTGCGCTTAAGCCATCTTTTGCCGCGTGTCTTGCGCCATGCGTCGCAGTCATGGATTGGCGTGGTTTTGCTGACCCTCACCCTTGTGCTCGGCGGCTTACTTGCCAGCGGCATCAAAGACCATGCGCTTTGGCAATTTGGCTTTTTTACCTTGGCCGCATTATCCGGCATCGTGTTTAGCCTGCCTTTGGCCGAGCGCGAAGCACCGCTTGCCGCCTCATGGCTCGGCGTATTGACTGGACTGAGCCTCGCACTTCTAGGTATTGCACTCCAACTTGCCCCGTTGTTGGCGATTGGCGTGCTTTCTGCAACCTTGACCCTAATTCTCAGTTTGGAGCTAGGGCGACATGTGAGCCTGCCGCTCTCCACCTTGCTCTGGGGCGCACGCGTCACAACGGGCAAAACCTATCCCACCCCGGCAAGTTTTGCTCGTCCAATGACTCTTGATGAACTTGCGCTTGAACTTGAACACGCCCAAGACGTTTTAATCATTCCGGGATTTGGCTGCATTGCCGCCGAAGCCTGCCATGAACTGGTACGGCTGACGGAACAACTGCGACAACGCGGAAGCAAGGTGCAGGTACTCGCCCACCCACTCGCCGGGCGCTTGCCTGGGCAGCTTGCCTTGCTTCTACGCGAAGCCGGTGTGGAGGAATCGACCCTCATCGAACACTGGCCTGACCAGCTGATGATTCCTGCGCTCACATTGAGTATCGGCGCGCACGACTTGATCAATCCGCAACGCGCAGGCTGCGGCCTTCCCAATCTAAGCCTTAGCGCCACAAATGCCCCGCACAAAGTCGTTCTCATGCTCACACATATGCAGGGTTTTAGCGGTACCGACAACCCTCTGCTCGATGCCGCGCATGTGTACACCTTGCAAGCTGATGCACGTCATGGACTAGAGCGAATTAATCAGGCATTGCGCCCGATTCAGACTGACGTTCAAATTAAGCCAGAGCTTGAGCTTACGCCTGAAACGGCGAATGGCTGATTTCATCCAGCGACAGTGAAAACGCAGGCACAAAACGCTGCATAAACACCTGCACCGCAGGCAACTCCGCCGCTAAGGATTCTATCTTGGCCAACAAGGCTTTTTCGGCGTGGAAAAACTCGCGGTTGCCTGCACTCGCCTCTTCCACACACTTCAAATAACCCGCGATGCTATCTGCGGCCTTGACCAGACGCTGCTCGGCGGCATCCATCAAGCGGCTATCCAGCAAGGGCGCGTAGTCTTGGCGCAAATCGTCCGGCAAAAGATCCAGCAAACGCTGCTCGGCTTGCTGCTCCAAAGCCTTGTAAGCGGCGCGCACCGCTTCATTGCCGTACTTCACGGGGGTGGGTAAATCGCCCGTCAAAATCTCGCTGGCATCATGGAACATGCCAAGCACAGCCACATGCTCCGCATTAAACGCAGCCCCAAAATCGCGGTTGCTAATCAGCGCCAGGGCATGGGCAATCATCGCCACTTGCAGGCTATGTTCCTGCACGTTTTCCGCGCGGGTATTGCGCATCAGCCCCCAACGCTGAATCAGGCGCATCCTAGAGAGCATGGCAAAAAACGGACGACTCGCACGCATTGAATGTTTCCTCAAAAAAAAACTGCGCATTGCTCATACATGCGTCAGTGTTATTTCATTCATAAGCAGCTTACAGCGCATGGGTGTAACCTGCTTGTCATTGCACGCTGCTAAATGTCGCTTGTTAACTCATTTAGGACTTACGCAAAAACTGGATTTAGCTCCCTCACCCCTCGCGGGGGAGGGTTGGGAAGAGGGCGTTAAAATGCGTGCATAAACATGGGATTGTGCCACAACTCCACCCTCTCCCCCGCCCTCCCCCATCAAGGGGGAGGGAGTAAAATCCGCCGTTCTGCGTAAGTCCTATCATTTATAAAGATTACCTTCCGGAGCATAACCATGCAAAAAAACACGCCCACCACCCAACAAGCAACTGAAGACAGCGTGCGCACTGGGCTGAACGCGTTTGAGATCAAACAAGCGGTACTTGATCACATGGCTTACTCCCTAGCGATCCCAATTGCCACGGCAACGCTGCAGGATTATTTTCACGCCCTTGCGCTTGCGGTGCGCGACAGAATGCAGCAACGCTGGATGGATACCACGCAAACCTATTTCAGCACCGGGCAAAAAATGGCCTGTTATCTCTCAGCAGAATTTCTCATGGGGCCCCATCTTGGCAACAATCTAGTTAATCTTGACATCGAACAAGCTGCGCGCAGCGCACTTGCCGAACTCGGGCAAGATTTCGATGCAGTGCTCAACTGCGAAGTCGAGCCTGGCCTTGGCAACGGCGGTTTGGGACGGCTTGCGGCCTGTTACATCGACTCACTCGCCACCTTGCAACGTCCTGCCATTGGCTACGGCATTCGTTATGAGTTCGGTATTTTCAATCAAGAAGTCCACGACGGCTGGCAAAGCGAAGTGACCGACACATGGCTGCATCGTGGCAACCCGTGGGAAATCGCCAAACCTCACATCGCCTACCACGTGAACTGGGGCGGGCATACGGAGCATTACACCGATCACTATGGCATTCACCAAGTACGCTGGGTACCCAAGCACGTGGTGCGCGGCGTAGCGTACGACACCCCCATTCAAGGCTACGCGGTACATACCTGCAACACCCTGCGCTTGTGGAGCGCCGAAGCGGTGGATGACTTCGACTTCCAAGCCTTCAATACCGGCGATTATTATCAGGCGGTGGCCGACAAAGTGGCCTCGGAAACCGTCACCAAGGTGCTCTACCCCAACGACGAACCGGAGGTGGGCAAGCGTTTACGCCTCGCGCAGCAGTTCTTTTTTGTCTCGTGTTCACTGCAAGACATGCTGCGCATTCTTGAGCTGCGCGGCGAGCCGGTCACGCAATTTGCCGAGCATTTTGCCGTGCAACTCAACGACACCCACCCCTCCATCGGCGTGGCTGAGCTGATGCGTCTGTTGATGGATGAGCACAACCTCGGATGGGATCAAGCATGGGAGATTACCGTCGCAACCTTTGGTTATACCAACCACACCCTGCTCCCCGAGGCGCTGGAAACCTGGCCTTTGCCGATGTTTGCCGAGTTATTGCCGCGCCATTTGGAAATTATTTACGAAATTAACCGCCGCTTTCTCGACGATGTGCGCGCGCGTTTTCCGGGAGACGACGCACGCATCGCACGCATGTCGCTGATTGGCGAAGAAGGCGGGCGCTATGTGCGCATGGCGCATCTTGCCACGGTGGGCAGTCATGCCATCAACGGGGTCGCGGCGCTGCATACCGAACTCGTCAAATCCAGCATCTTAAAAGACTTTTTTGACCTATGGCCGGAAAAGTTCAGCAATAAAACCAACGGAGTGACCCCGCGCCGCTTTCTTGCGCTGTCTAATCCGGGCTTGCGCGGACTGCTCAATCGCCACTTAGGGGATGCCTGGCTCACTGACATGAGCTTGCTGCGTAAGATTGAAGCCTTGGCGGATGATGCTGCATTCCGCAACGAGTGGCGCGCCATTAAAGTAAGCAACAAACAGCGACTAGCAAGCTATATCAAGCACGAAACCGGCATTGAGCTTGATCCGACCTGGATGTTCGACATTCAGGTCAAGCGCATTCACGAATACAAGCGCCAGCATCTCAATGCGTTGCACATCGTGACTCATTACCTGCGCCTGAAAGCCAATCCAAAGCATGATGCTCCGCCGCGCGTCTTTATCTTTGGCGGCAAAGCCGCGCCGGGCTATTTCATGGCCAAGCGCATGATCAAATTGATTAACGCCATTGCCGAGACTGTGAACAACGATTCCAGCGTCAATACGCGCATGAAAGTAGTGTTTCTACCTAACTTTAACGTCAAAAACGCGCACATGATTTACCCAGCGGCGGATGTGTCCGAACAAATCTCCACGGCGGGCAAAGAGGCTTCCGGCACCGGCAATATGAAATTCATGATGAATGGCGCGCTCACCATCGGTACGCTGGATGGTGCCAACGTGGAAATCCGCGAAGAAGTTGGAGCAGAAAACTTCTTTCTATTTGGACTGACTGCGGACGAAGTCGCCGAGCTTAAACGCGACGGCTACCACCCGCATGACTATATTCAAAGCAACCCCGAGTTACGCGCCGTGCTCGATACCATCGCAAGCGGCCATTTCTCGCATGGCGACAAAGACGTATTCCGCCCGCTGGTTGAAAACTTGAGCTGGTCAGACCCTTTTCTTGTCCTTGCGGACTATGCTGGGTTTATCGCCTGTCAAGAGCGCGTCGATCAAGCATGGCAGGATTCGGATAACTGGACACGCATGTCCATCCACAACACCGCCCGCAGCGGCAAATTCTCTTCGGATCGTGCCATTGCCGAATACTGTGATGAAATTTGGGGAGTGAATCCGGTGACGGTGCAGCCTTAGAGTCCGTTCACGATCTTTTGTAGCCCGGATGAAGCGTAGCGAGAATCCGGGGCAACCGAGCCTGTTGCACAGCCTGCCCATGATTGACATCTGGGCACCATGTGCTGACGGCCAAGGGGATGCTGATTGGCTCGTCATTGCGAGCAGCGCGAAGCAATCCAAGGCCACAACTGCCGCACGATGAATCGTCACGACTTATGGCCTTCGCAACCTACAGCCTAGCGGTCAATTTCACGGAAAATCTTGCCGGATCAATAACTTCACGCCCTCATCGCTGCAGCACGAAAATGGGGACGCAATTCCTCACACAACGCCACTGCATACGAATCAGTCATGCCCGCAATCATATCGGTCAATAACTGCGCTTCCCGATAGCGTAACGGCATGGGATTGCGCGGCGACTCGAACACGCGACGATAATTTTCCGACATGCGGCCATAAGCATAAGCAGCAAACGGAGAACGGCGCGGAGCATCCGCGGGTGCGCCTACTTCCCGATCGGTAATCGCCACCCACAACATATCCATCAGCTCATGAATCACCTCAAAACCGCGCAACTCGACCTTGAGCACACTGGGATGACGATAGACATGACGCTGATTAAATTGACGCAGTGCCGCAATAAACGCCCCTGCCGTTGAGGATTCCAGCAACTCGCCAACAAACTCACCCTCAAGAATGGCCTGCTGTTGACGTATCCAAGCCTCGGTCAGCGCACGCATCAACACACCCATGGCACGAATCCGAAACACCTGCATCGAAATATCGTTCAACTCCGCAGGCGACAAGCCCGCATCACGATAAAGCCCATGCTCGCGCTCGGCTTCATTACATACCCATGCCGTCGTCGCATCCTGCCCCGCCGCATGACGTAAAAAAGCCAAAATATCGTGGAAAGAAACCAGACGCTTCTTAACCGCATCTTCTGCATCCAGCACGCAATACGCAATGTCATCACAGGCCTCCAGCACAAACGTCAACGGATGGCGCTGCCCTTTCGGCAAACCCGTCGCCGCCCACACTTCTGCAACCAAGCGCGCTTCCGATTGAAAAAAACCATGCTTGCGCCGCACCGGTTGCGACTTATCCACACCATCCGAGGCTACTGGATACTTCAACAACCCCGCCAACGTCGCGTAACTCAAATTAAGCCCATAATCGTCATTGATAATTTGCAACTTCGTCAAAAGGCGCAACGTTTGTGCATTACCCTCAAAGCGCAAAAAATCCAGCCGCATCGCCTCGGTTAAGCCAAAGCGCACATCAAGCACCTCGGCTTGGTGGCGCTCAAACCATGTTTGCATGGCGCGCTCACCCTGATGTCCAAACGGCGGATTGCCCAAATCATGCGCCAACCCCAAAGTCGCGAGCAAAGTCGGCACATCCCGCGCCGCCTGTGGGCGCTCATGCGCCACGGCGTGATTGAACACCAAATCCACACCCGCCGCGCGCGCAAGATTAGCCACCTCGTGCGAATGCGTCAGCCGGGTACGCACCACATCATTGCGCTCCAAGGGAAAAACCTGCGTTTTGTCGGCCATACGTCGTACCGGAGCCGCGTACAAAATACGGTCATAGTCACGCTCAATCTCCGTGCGCACCTCACCCGTGCCTGAAACATGCGGCCAAGGCAAGGATAAGGCGAGTGGCTTACCCCAGTTCATTGCATCAACTTGACCATGCTCCGCCCGCGTTGCACTTGCACGCCGCCGCGCCGGATTGAGTAAAGCATTCCAAACAGACATTTAATCACCCTCTATCGTATGCGCTACCCATTTAACCTTAACGTCAGCCATCCTACCGACCATCGTTAAACGTTATCAGAGGATCGCAAATTGTTTAGCCGCCTCAAATCCTTATTGGAGGCCGGCTCGATGGGCGGCAAGTTCCCAAAATCTCGCCGGCCAAGAGCGCCTCCCACACGCAGTAAATATCGTGTTTTGGCTAAGTCCAAACAATAAAAAAGGAGGCCAAGCCTCCTTTTTTGGTTACGCACAAGCGTAAGACAATGCTGAATCAAAGATCAATGCGATGAATGACTTGCGCTACCACGAATGCTTTCAATCCACTTGAGACGCTCTTCTGCTTCAACCGCACCACGCAAACGGAAATAATCCGTCTCACGGGAACCGATTTCAAGTCGGCTTTCAAGCGCTTTCAAGCGTGCTTCTTCTTCAATCAGCTCCAGCGCATGAGCGTCTTCTTCACGCAAAGCACTATCCGCAAGAATGGTAATCCCGTTGGGTTGCACCTCAATCACGCCACCCGACACAAAGAAGTGTTTGACGACGCCCTTGTCATCGGTGACGCGAACTTCACCCGCTTTGAGCTGCGCAAGAAGCTGGGTGTGGCGGGGAGTAATCCCCAACTCACCCATCGTAGTTGGCGCAACAACAAACGTTGCTTCGCCACCCATGACCGCATTGTCAGCACTGACGATATCGACACGAACGGTTATGGCCATAACAGCCTCCTAAATTACTTCGCAGCTGCGTTTTTAGCTTCGATTTTGGCAGCTTTTTCAACTGCTTCATCAATGCCACCGACCATATAGAATGCCTGCTCGGGCAGATGATCGAACTCACCGTCAAGAAGCCCTTTGAAACCACGCAGAGTTTCTTTCAGGTTCACAAAACGCCCGGGAGCACCGGTGAACACCTCAGCAACGAAGAACGGTTGTGACATGAAACGCTGAATCTTACGTGCACGCGCCACCAGCATTTTGTCATCGTCAGACAACTCATCCATACCCAAAATGGCAATGATGTCTTTAAGCTCTTTGTAGCGCTGTAAAGTTTTTTGCACGGTACGCGCAATCTTGTAGTGCTCTTCACCCACAACTTGCGGGTCAAGCTGACGACTGGTGGAGTCCAGCGGATCAATCGCAGGATAAATACCAAGGGCGGCAATATCACGCGAAAGAACAACTGTCGCATCCAAATGCGAGAAAGTGGTCGCAGGTGACGGATCCGTCAAGTCATCCGCAGGAACGTATACAGCCTGCACGGACGTGATCGAACCGGTCTTGGTTGAAGTGATGCGCTCTTGCAGAACACCCATCTCTTCCGCCAAAGTCGGCTGATAACCTACCGCTGAAGGCATACGACCCAAGAGCGCAGACACTTCAGTACCGGCCAAGGTGTAACGATAGATGTTGTCAATAAACATCAGAACATCACGACCTTCGTCACGGAAATACTCCGCCATGGTCAGACCGGTCAAGGCCACACGCAAACGGTTACCGGGCGGCTCGTTCATCTGGCCATACACCAAGGATACCTTGTCCAATACGCCGCCTTCGTTCATTTCATGATAGAAGTCGTTACCCTCACGGGTACGCTCGCCCACACCCGCGAACACAGAGTAACCACTGTGCTCAACCGCAATGTTACGAATCAACTCCATCATGTTCACGGTCTTGCCTACACCGGCACCACCGAACAGACCAACTTTACCGCCTTTGGCGAATGGAACCAGCAGGTCAATGACCTTAATACCGGTTTCCAAAAGCGCCGTGCTTGAGGATTGCTCATCAAACGATGGCGGCTTGCGATGAATCGCCATGCGCTCTTCAGTCGCAATGGGACCTGCATGGTCAATTGGCTCGCCCAGCACATCCATAATACGACCCAAGGTCGCTTTACCGACGGGCACACCAATCGGCGCGCCTGTGTTAGAAACAGCCATACCACGACGGTGGCCTTCGGTGGCACCGAGGGCAATGGTTCGCACCACGCCATCACCGATTTGTTGCTGAACTTCAAGGGTCAGACCCGTGCCTTCAACTTTCAGTGCATCATAAACTTTCGGTACGGCATCGCGTGGGAACTCCACGTCAATCACCGCGCCGATGATTTCAATAATCTTGCCAGAACTCATCATCAGTTCCTCATCAATAAGTACAGAATTCACGCATTAACCGACCGCAGCAGCGCCACTTACAATTTCCGCAATTTCTTGCGTAATCGCAGCTTGGCGAGCTTTGTTGTATTTCAGCTTCAAGTCACGAATCAAATCGCCCGCATTGTCCGTCGCATTTTTCATCGCAACACGACGTGCAGACATTTCGCAGGCAACGTTCTCAACGGTGGCCTGATGGACACTCGCCGCAACAAAGCGCTTCAACAACAAATCAAGCACATCTTTCGAATCAGGTTCGTAGATGTAATCCCATTGATGTTGTTGCGCAGCAACCTCTTCCGGTGCGATAGGCAAAACGCGAACCAGATCGGGCTTCTGCGTCATGCTGTTCACAAACTCATTGCGCGCCACCCAAACCTCGTCAAGTTTGCCTGCTTCAAATGAATCAAGCAGTGTCTTAACGGCACCTTGCACTTTGACAAAGCGCGGACGATCACCCAAGCCCGTAATTTCTGCCACAGGGTTAAACGCCCCGCGTTTCACAAACGCCACACCCTTGGAACCAATCGCACAAACATCAATTTCAATGTTGCTCTCAGACCAAGTTTGCATGGTGCGCAGAACGTGCCTAAACAGGTTAACGTTCAAGCCGCCACACAAACCGCGGTCTGTGGTCACAAGAATCAAACCGACGCGTTTGACCGGACGCTCAACCATAAATGGGTGAACGTACTCCGGATGAGCCTTGCTAAGGTTGGAAATCACGACTCGAATCTTATCCAGGTAAGGCCGTGTCGCCTGCATGTTTTCTTGAGCTTTACGCATTTTGCTTGCCGCCACCATTTCCATGGCTTTGGTAATCTTGCGCGTATTTTGAACGCTCTTGATCTGCGTGCGAATCTCTTTAGTGCCGGCCATAAAGGTTGCCTCTCTTACCAGACACCGTTGGCTTTGAAGGCCTGGAGGGTCTTCTTCAGTCCAGCGGAAATGTCATCATTGAGGTTACCGTCATCGCCAATGGCATCCAGCATGTCTTTTGCATGGCTGTGTGCATAGTTGTGCAACGCCGCTTCAAAAGAACCGATGTTTGCGACATCCACATCATCCAAAAAGCCTTCGTTGGCGGCAAACAGCGACAAGGCCATTTCACCCACCGACAAGGGCTTGAACTGCGGCTGCTTCATCAGCTCAGTGACGCGCTTACCGCGCTCAAGCTGGCGACGTGTGGCTTCATCAAGATCCGAGGCAAACTGCGAGAACGCAGCCAATTCACGATATTGCGCCAAGTCGGTACGAATACCGCCGGCAAATTTCTTGATAATCTTGGTCTGAGCCGCGCCACCCACACGAGATACCGAAATACCTGGGTTAATCGCAGGACGAATACCTGAGTTGAACAGATCGGTTTCCAAGAAAATCTGACCATCGGTAATCGAAATCACGTTGGTCGGAACGAAGGCAGAAACGTCGCCACCTTGGGTTTCAATGATGGGCAGCGCGGT
>JBFXGB010000037.1:0-19398 GCA_050178405.1 Halothiobacillaceae bacterium | reverse complement strand
AGGGTTGGGGAGAGGGTGGGGAAGTTAGCAGAAGCCTACGTTTTAGCGAGTGTTTCATCCCCCTCTCCCCAACCCTCTCCCACGAGGGGAGAGGGAGCTAAATCCAGGTTTTGCGTAAGTCCTATTTATTCGTCATCCTATGCTTGAACCAACTCTCAGGGAATAGGATATTTGCTGAGAGCGAGGAGAAAGGGACGGAGGCCGCAATTGTCATGAGTCTTCGAGACTGTTCGCAATGTGGGTTGCCTGATCTCCGCTCTGACCGAATCCGGACAGTTCATCGCGAGGAGCGTCGCGACGTGGCGATCCATAGACCACTGATTATGCTGGCTTTATAGATTGCTTCGCTACGCTCGTAAAGACGGTTTGTGAATAAATCAGTGCCTCCTTAAGTTACTCATCGCAATCGGGGTCAAAACGAAAGGACCAAAAGCCTGCGGCTAGGTGGCCGTGTTGTCTGGCTCGTGTGTGGCCTGTGCTAGGCTTGCGCCATACGTTTGTGCGGAGGGCATTGGGTTGGAATTGCAGCAGTTAAGTCAAAGTCTTGTTGAAGCCGGGCGGTTTTTCTTTGCGCGTGGTTGGGTGCCGGCAACGAGTAGTAACTTTTCGGTGCGTCTGGATGAGTCGCGTGCCTTGCTTACGGTGTCCGGGCGGCACAAGGGGCGGTTGACTAATGATGATTTTTTGCGTGTGTCGATTGATAGCGGCTTTTCTTTGGAAAGCGGCAAGCGCCCTTCGGCAGAAACTTTGCTGCATACCCAGCTTTATTTGCGTGATGCGGCCATTGGTTGTGTGCTGCATACGCATTCGATGCCCGCGACGGTGTTGTCGCGTTTGACGGAAGGGGCGTTGTTGCTTGAGGGGTATGAGCTTGCGAAGGCTTTTGCCGGGGTGGAGAGCCATGAGGCGAGCTTGAGTATTCCGGTGTTTGCCAATGATCAGGATATTCCGCGTCTGGCTTCGAATGTGGAGGCTTGGTTTAATCGGCATGGAATGCCGGTGGCGTATTTGATTGAAGGACACGGTTTGTACACCTGGGGCGCGACGGTGGACGATGCGGTGCGCCATGTGGAGGCGCTGGAATTTATGCTGGAATGTGAGTTGTGGTTGCGGAGGGTGTCTTGATGTCGGAATTGCGCATTTTTTCTATGGGGCAGCCTGAGCAGGCGATTGAGGTTATTGGTGATCATGCGGCGATTGCGCAGCGTTTGGCGGCGATTGGTGTGCGTTTTGAGCGTTGGCAGGCGAATAGGGTGCTTGAAGACGACGCTAGTCAGGAGGATGTGCTGGCGGCCTATGCGGAGGATGTGGCGCGGCTGAATGCAGGATATGGTTTCAAATCCGTCGATGTGGTGAGTTTGCGTCATGATCATCCGCAAAAAGCGGCGATGCGTGAGAAGTTTTTAAGCGAGCATACGCATGATGATTTCGAGGTGCGTTTTTTTGTCGATGGGCAGGGGATGTTTTATCTGCATGTCGGCTCAATGGTTTATGCAGTGTTGTGTACGCAGGGGGATTTGATTTCGGTGCCCTCGAACGTGACACATTGGTTTGATATGGGTGAGCAGCCAAGTTTTAAGTGCATCCGCTTTTTTACTGTGCCAGAAGGTTGGGTGGGGCATTTCACGGGCAGCGGGGTGGATAAGGCTATTCCGCGTTTGGATGAAATGGTTTAGTTTTTTTTGCCACAGAGGACACAGAGAACACAGAGGGGCGCGTAGATTGTTGAATGGCAACCTCTAAAAAAACCGTCATTGCGAGGAGCGGCCTTTAGCCGCGAGCAACGCGTGGCGGGACGTGGCAATCCAAAAGAGCACTGATTAAGTGGCGAGTTATGGATTGCTTCGCTTCGCTCGCAAAGACGATATAGACGTGTTGAGTCGTCCCTAAAATGTCATCGTTTTATTCTCTGTGTCCTCTGTGATCTCTGTGGCTAAAAATAGGATTTGAATGATGATTAAAGCCATTGTGACGGATATTGAAGGCACAACATCGAGTATTGATTTTGTGCACAACACACTTTTTCCTTATGCGCGCAAGCATTTGGCGGATTTTGTGCGGGAAAATGCGGCGCATCCTGAGGTGCGTGAACAGCTTAAGGCCATCGAGCGCGAGTTGGGTGAGGCGCACTTATCCTTGGATGAGGCGCTGGCGCATTTAATGGAGTGGATGGATGAAGACCGTAAGCTGACACCGCTCAAGGCCTTGCAGGGGATGCTTTGGGAGGCGGGTTATCGTCAGGGTGATTTTACTGGGCATGTGTATGCCGATGCGGTGACTTATCTGCGCGCATGGCACGAACAGGGTTTGCGCTTGTATGTGTACTCGTCGGGGTCGGTGCAGGCGCAAAAGCTACTGTTCGCCCATGCGGAGGCGGGCGATTTGACTGGGCTGTTTGCGGGCTATTTTGATACCGCGATTGGCGGTAAACGCGAGCCTGCGTCTTACGCTCTAATCGCCGAGGCGCTGGATCTGCCCGCTCAGGACATTCTTTTTTTATCGGACATTCCGGCGGAACTGGTGGCCGCCAAGGCCGCCGGATTACAGGCGATTGGTCTTGCGCGCCATGCGCAGCCGATGTCGATGGATGCGGCGGCGTTTGAATGGTGCCGTGATTTCGCCGATGTGGATGCGCTGCTGCGTCATCGTGCAGCCGCTTTTTAGAACCTGCACAGGCTCTTTTTTACCGATGTAGCCCGGATGAAGCGTAGCAAGAATCCGGGGGCAGCCGTGCCGACTGCATAGCCTGCCCCGGGTTCGCACCCGGGCTACAATAGCGTTGCAATGCACCTCTCAGTGAAATCATGGATAGGTTCTTAATTTGGTCGATTGCGCATGTGGTCGGCAATGTTCCATATCGATTGGTAGAGTTCTTCGCGGAATACTGAATCTTGCACGGTTTGGTCGAGCGCATGGCGCATACAGTGCATCCACTGGTCGCGCATATTGATATCGACACCAAAATAGCTGTGGCGCATGCGCAGACGCGGGTGGCCGTGGCGCTCCATAAATAACTGCGGGCCGCCGAGCCAGCCGGATAAAAATTCAAACAGTTTTTGCTCGGCCTCATCGACATCCCGATGAATCGCCAGCAACTCGCTCACGCTGGGCAGCTCGCGCATGGCGGTGTAGAGGCTTACCGTCAGGCGGCGCACACCGGCTTCGCCGCCGATTTTTTCATAGGGTGTGGGGTGGTTTGTTTCATGATTCATTGAATAAATGCCTCATTGATTTGCTTTATGGAATACCATTGTAGTCTGTAATCCGTATAATCCCGCCCCAACTCAAGTTTCCCCCAGCCTTTTTTGTTTTTTTTGAGATTATTTTGTGATTAAAAATCTACGCAATATCGCCATCATCGCGCACGTTGACCATGGCAAAACCACGCTTGTTGACCAACTTCTACGTCAGTCCGGTACTTTCGGCGAGCGCGAGCAGCTTGGCGAACGCATCATGGACTCCAACGACATCGAAAAAGAGCGTGGCATTACCATTCTGGCCAAGAACACCGCCATTCGCTGGACGAGCCCGCAAGGCGAGGAATACCGCATTAACATCGTGGACACCCCGGGTCACGCCGACTTCGGTGGTGAGGTTGAGCGTGTATTGTCGATGGTGGATTCAGTGCTGTTGCTGGTCGATGCTGTCGGCGGCCCCATGCCGCAAACCCGCTTTGTGACCCAAAAAGCCTTCCAACACGGCTTGAAGCCGATTGTGGTCATTAACAAGATTGACCGCCCCGGCTCGCGTCCGGATTGGGTCGTTGATCAAGTATTTGATTTGTTTGCCAACTTGGGTGCAACCGACGAACAACTGGATTTCCCGATTGTTTACGCTTCGGCATTGACGGGCTACGCAAGCCTCGACAAAAACGTGCGCGAAGGCGACATGACACCGTTATACGAGGCGATTATTAAAAACGTTGCGGCTCCGGACGTTGATCCTGAAGGTCCATTCCAGCTGCAAGTGTCTAGCCTTGATTACAACTCATTCATGGGTGTGATTGGTGTCGGTAAAATCACGCGCGGGAAAATTACCGCTAACTCACAAGTGAAAGTGATTGACCGTGAAGGCAATATCCGTGCCGGTCGTATGCTGAAGCTGATGGGTTTCCACGGTCTCGACCGTATCGAAGTGCCAGAAGCGCAAGCTGGGGATATTATTGCCTTCTCTGGCCTAGACCCGCTGTACATTTCCGACACCGTGTGCGATCCGGACAATGTCGAAATGCTGCCGCCGTTGAGCGTCGATGAGCCTACCGTGAGCATGGTATTCCAAGTGAATACGTCGCCGTTTGCCGGCAAGGAAGGCAAATACGTCACCAGCCGTCAAATTCGTGATCGTCTGCACAAAGAGCTGGTGCATAACGTGGCTTTGCGCGTTGAAGATATGGAAGGCGCGGATAAATTCCGTGTGTCCGGTCGTGGTGAGCTGCATCTTTCTGTGTTGATCGAAAACATGCGCCGTGAAGGTTTTGAAATGGGCGTGGGTCGCCCTGAAGTGATCATCCACGAAGTGAATGGCGTGAAGCAGGAGCCATACGAGCAATTGGTGGTGGATATCGAAGAGCAGCACCAAGGCACAATCATGGAAAAGCTCGGTATCCGTCGCGGTGATTTGAAAAACATGGAACCGGATGGTAAAGGGCGCGTGCGTTTGGAATACATTATTCCATCACGCGGTCTGATTGGTTTCCGTACTGAGTTTTTGACCTCCACCCAAGGCACCGGATTGATGTTCTCCGTGTTCGATCATTACGGCGAATACCGCCCGGGCTCTATTGGTCAGCGCATCAATGGCGTGTTGATTGCCAATGAAACGGGTAAAGCGCTGGGCTTTGCGATTTTTGGTCTGCAAGAGCGTGGTCGCATGTTTATTGGTCACGGCGAAGAAGTGTACGAAGGTCAAGTCATTGGTATTCACTCGCGTGATAACGATTTGACCGTGAATGCGCTCAAAGGCAAAAAACTCACCAACATGCGCGCTTCGGGTACGGATGAGGCGATTACTTTGGTGCCGCCGATTCGCTACACTCTGGAGCAATCGCTGGAATTTATTGATGATGATGAATTGGTTGAAGTGACACCGAAGTCGGTGCGTATCCGTAAGAAGTACCTGACCGAGAACGAGCGCAAGCGTTTTGGTCGTGGTTCGTCCAGCGAGTAACGTCCTGTCTGTTTTGGACTAACTTCATGAACCCGGCTTGTCCGGGTTTTATGTTTTTCGGAGTTTTTCGATGTTTGAAAATCTAACCCAGCGTTTATCCGGTCTGCTGGACAAAATGCGCGGTCAGGGTCGCTTGACCGAAGACAATATCCAGGACGCGATGCGTGAAGTGCGCATGGCGTTACTCGAAGCCGATGTAGCCTTACCTGTGGTGCGTGAATTTACCGCCAAGGTGAAAGAACGCGCCATTGGGCAGGAAGTGCTGCAAAGCCTCACCCCAGGGCAGGCGTTTATCAAAATCGTGCATGACGAGCTGGTGGCGGTCATGGGCGAGGCGAATGAGGGCTTGAATCTTTCGGCCGTGCCGCCTGCCGTGGTGCTCATGGCGGGCTTGCAGGGTGCGGGCAAGACCACGACGGTGGGCAAGTTGGCGCGTCTGCTCAAGGAGCAGAAGAAAAAAGTCATGGTGGTGAGCTGCGACGTGTACCGTCCGGCGGCGATTAAGCAGCTTGAAACCTTGGCGACCCAGGTGGATGTGGGCTTTTTTCCATCCAACGCCGAGCAAGAGCCGGTGGCTATCGCGCAGGCCGCGCTGCATGAGGCACGCATCCGCCACATGGATGTGCTACTTGTGGATACCGCTGGGCGTTTGCATATCGACGCGGCGATGATGGGCGAGGTGCAGCGCATTCATGCGGCACTGAACCCGATTGAAACGCTGTTCGTGGTCGATAGCATGACCGGGCAGGATGCGGCGAATACCGCCAAGGCGTTTAATGATGCACTGCCACTGACCGGCGTGGTGCTGACCAAAACTGACGGTGACGCACGCGGCGGTGCGGCGCTTTCAGTGCGTCAGATTACCGGCAAGCCGATCAAATTCCTTGGGCGCGGCGAGAAGCTGGCCGCACTGGAAGCCTTCCATCCTGAGCGTGTGGCTTCACGCATTCTAGGCATGGGCGATGTGTTGTCCTTGGTTGAGGATGTCACCAACAAGCTTGACCAAGCCAAGGCGCAAGCGCTGGTGGACAAGGTCAAATCGGGCAAGTCGTTCAATATGGAAGACTTGAAGTCGCAACTCGAACAAATGCTTAATATGGGCGGCGTGGCGAGTTTAATGGATAAGCTACCCGGTGCGGCCAAAATGCCCGCACACATGAAGGCGCAGGCGAATGATAAAGATGTCAAACGCATGATTGCGCTGATCCAGTCGATGACCCCGCAAGAGCGCCGTCATCCTGAGCTGATAAAAGGCACGCGCAAACGCCGCATTGCGCTCGGTGCGGGCTTGCAGGCGCAAGACCTGAATCGTTTGCTCAAGCAACATGCCGATATGCGCGACATGATGAAAAAACTTTCCGGCGGCGGCATGAGCAAGCTGATGCGCGGCATGAAAGGCCGTATGCCAGGGATGCCGTTTTAAAGTAAAACTAAATCGGATGGATTCTGGACGCGCTGAGGGGTTTTAAGCAGACGACATTCATCAAGCCTTCGTGGGAGGCCTATCCGACGGGTGATAATTCACGCCGATCAAGAGCGCCTCCCACAAGCGTGTGATTCGTTGAGCGTTGAAATCCACGTAGCCCGGATGAAGCGTAGCGAGAATCCGGGGAAGCCGTGCCGGTTACTCAAACCTGCCCCGGGTTGGCACCCGGGCTACGAGAACAAGATGGCTGTCTTTGCGAGATTAAAGAGCGTGGCAATTCATGAGGCGTTCGTTGCGGTATGTGGATTATTTCGCCTTGGTCATAATGACACTGTTGAAGCAGAAGCGTAGAAAAAGCTTCCCTTTTTGCGTTATCCGGTTAAAATGCCATGCTTTATTTTGATGGGCTGTTTAACGCGGCTTTATCCCTGACATTAAGGTTACAAACTAGTATGGTTTCCATTCGCCTAGCTCGTGGTGGCGCCAAGAAGCGCCCTTTTTATCACATTATCGTCACTGATAGCCGCAAGGCACGTGATAGCGGTGCGTCTGTTGAGCGTCTTGGTTATTTCAATCCGGTGGCTCGTGGTCAAGAAGTGCGCGTGCACATTGACGCTGAACGTATGAGTGGTTGGTTGGCCAAAGGTGCGCAGCCTAGCGGTCGCGTCGCTTCATTGTGGAAAGAGTTTGCCAAGACTCAAGTTGCAACTGAGGTTGCAGCTTAATCGCTCGACACTTTTGTTGAATGACTGAGTTAGCGAGCAAGCCTATAGACCGTATCGTGCTTGGAAGAGTGCTTTCCCCTTTTGGTTTGCAAGGGTGGGTCAAAGTGCATTCTGAGTCGCGCCCCATAGATGATATTGGGCGTTACCGTGTTTGGCAGCTCAAGCTAAAAAATGCTTGGGTTGATATGCGTGTTAAATCGTTCAAGGCTCAAGGCAAAGGCTTAATCGCCAAGCTTGAGGGCGTGAATGATTGCAATCAGGCCGAGGCGCTTGCCGGAGCTGAGATTGCGGTGATGTCATCCCAATTGCCTGTTTTGGCACAAGATGATTTTTACTGGCGTGACTTGATTGGTTTGCGTGTTTTTACCAAAGATGGCGTTGACCTTGGGGTCGTTGACCATCTGATGGAAACCGGGGCGAATGATGTTTTGGTGCTGAGCGGCGAGCGCGAACGCTTGATTCCTTTCATCATGAATCAATTTGTGCTGGCGGTGGACTTGGTTGAGCGTCGTATGACGGTCGATTGGGATCCTGATTTCGAGTGAAGCACGTGGAGATGCGGTGTATGAAGATGGATGTCATCACCCTGTTTCCTGAGTTAGTTCAAGTGATTGCCGAGCATGGCATTCCGCGACGTGCGCTAGAAGCTGGTTTGTGGTCGCTTGGGTTGTGGAATCCGCGTGATTTCACGCATGATCGGCATCGCACGGTCGATGATCGCCCTTTTGGCGGCGGGCCGGGGATGCTGATGAAGGTATTGCCTTTGCGTGCGGCGATTGATGCGGCGCGAGCACAGGCTCCTGTGGGACATCGGGTGATTGCCTTGACCCCACAAGGGCGGCGGATTGACCAAGCTGAGGTGAATCGCTTGGCTCGATTGCCTGGCATGATTTTGCTATGCGGTCGCTACGAGGGCATGGACGAACGGGTGTTGGAGACGGATGTGGACGAGGAGCTATCCTTGGGCGATTTCGTACTCAGTGGCGGTGAGCCGGCGGCTATGGCTCTGATCGATGCGGTGATTCGGCAGTTGCCGGGGGCACTGGGGCATGAGCAATCGGCAGTGCAGGATTCGTTTATGACGAGTCTTTTGGATTGTCCGCATTACACTAGACCGGAATGGGTGGAGGAACGTGGTGTGCCGCAAGTTTTACTTGGTGGCAACCACAAAGAGATCGAGCGTTGGCGTCTTCAACAGGCGTTAACGCGAACCTGGCGGCGGCGGCCTGAGCTGCTTGCCGTCAGGCGTATGACGGAAGCTGAACGTCGTTTGCTGGAGATTGCACATGATGAATGTGTTGTTGAGCCGGGCAAACGGACGGCAAACGACGAATCAAAGATGAGGACTTAGAAAATGAACGTTATAATTCAACAGCTCAACGCTGAAATGATCGAAGGTATTGAGCGCCCAGCTTTTGGTCCTGGTGACACCGTAGTGGTGAGCGTGCGTGTGAAGGAAGGTGACCGTGAGCGTCTCCAAGCGTTTGAAGGCGTGGTGATTGCCAAGCGTAATCGCGGCATTAACTCGGCCTTCACGGTGCGTAAAATTTCGCACGGCGAGGGTGTTGAGCGTGTATTCCCTTTGTATGGCCCGAACGTTGCGGCGATTGAAGTCAAGCGTCGTGGTGCCGTGCGTCGTGCCAAGCTGTACTACCTACGCGGCCTGACCGGTAAGTCTGCACGTATCAAGGAAAAGCTTGCTCCGCGCGTTGCCCGTTAATTGGTGCCGCTTTTGAGTTGAGTTTCAGTAGATTTCCATATGAGACCCCGCAAGGGGTCTTTTTTTTGCTCTTGCAAGGTGCTTATGCAACAAGGATTCTTTCAGCCCTCATCGTGTGCGTTGTTTGGCGTGATGCGTGCCTCATGGCGTGAGGGCGCGCTGCTTGCTCTGGATTTTGATGCGCCGCTGTCAGATGTCTCTGAACTTGCTACGGGTCATGAGATAAATCTGACATGGGCGTGGCTGAAGGCGTATTTTGCAGCCGAATCTTTGCCGTCGTTGCCAAAATTGCAGCCCAAGGGAACGGCTTTCCAGCAGAGGATTTGGGGTGAGTTGCTGAATTTGTCTTGGGGAGAGCGCATCACTTATGCCGAGTTGGCGCGGCGCGTAGATAGTGCGCCGCGTGCGGTGGGCGGGGCGCTGCGGGTGAACCCGATCCCTATTCTGATTCCCTGTCATCGCGTGGTTGCGGCGACGGGTTTAGGGGGTTATGCGGGGGCAAGCGAGCTTGGGCAGGCGCGAAAAAAATGGCTGCTGGAGCATGAGAAGGCTGCGTGAAGGCTGCTGCTTGAAAACTTAAGCTTTGCCCTCAGTTTGATTGCACTTTGTTATCTGTTCACAGGAGTTTTGCAAGCATGAGCAACCAGACTGAAACGCTAGAATTTCAAACCGAAGTGCGTCAACTTCTGCACCTGATGATTCATTCGCTGTATTCCAATCCAGAAATTTTCCTGCGCGAATTGATTTCCAATGCTTCGGATGCCTGCGACAAGCTGCGCTATGAGGCGCTCGGTGATGGCGCATTGTTTGAGAATGATGCTGAACTACGCATTGAAGTGAGCGTGGATAAAGAAGCGCGCACGCTGACTTTGCGTGATAACGGCGTGGGAATGAGCCGTCAGGAAGTGATTGATAACCTGGGCACGATTGCGCGCAGCGGAACCAAGCAATTTTTGGAAACCCTGTCTGGCGATAAGGCCAAGGATACGCAGCTGATTGGTCAGTTTGGGGTGGGCTTTTATTCTGCTTTTATTGTTGCAGACAAGGTGGATGTTTTTACCCGTCGCGCGGGGCTTGCGGCTGAACACGGTGTGCATTGGAGTTCGGAAGGCACGGGTGCGTACACGCTGGAAAACATTGAACGTGCGCCGCGCGGTACTGAAATTGTGCTGCATTTGAAGGCCGATCAGGAGTCGTTTTTAGAGCCTTGGCAACTGCGCAGCATTATCAAACGCTATTCCGAGCACATTACCTTCCCCATCATGATGGCCAAAGAGCATCATGGCGACGAGCAAGCCGAGGAGGGCATGGAGCGCATCAATGAGGCCACGGCGTTGTGGGCGCGCGCCAAGTCGGAGGTGAGCGATGAAGAATATAACGAATTTTACAAGCAGGCCTTCCATGATTGGGAAGCGCCGCTGTGCTGGACGCATAACCGTGTTGAAGGGCGCACCGAATACACCAACCTGATTTACATTCCGGCACGCGCACCGTTTGAATTGTGGGATCGCGATGCCAAGCATGGGATTAAGTTGTATGTGCGCCGCGTGTTCATTATGGATGATGCCGAACGCTTGCTGCCGCGCTATTTGCGCTTTGTGCGCGGGGTGGTGGATGCGGCTGATTTACCGCTGAATGTCTCGCGCGAGATTTTGCAGTCATCCGAAGTGCTTAATCAGATTCGTCAAGGTTTGACTAAGCGTGTCCTGGCTTTGTTGGAGGATATGGCCAAGGATAAGCCTGAGGTGTATGCCAAAATTTGGGCACTTTACGGGCGTGTAATTAAAGAAGGTTTTGCAGAAGATCATGCGAATCGTGAAACCTTGGCACGCCTGGTGCGCTTTGCTTCGACGCATGCGGAAAGCAAGGGTCAGGACGTGTCTTTGGCGAATTATGTGGCGCGAATGTCTGAGAGACAGGACGCGATTTATGTTTTAACCGCTGAAAATGACCATGCGGCGCGCCATAGTCCGCACCTTGAGGCCTTTAAGGCGCGTGGTTTTGAGGTGTTGTTGCTCTCCGATGCGGTGGATGAGTGGATGTTGTCGTATCTGCACGAGTTTGATGGCAAATCGATTAAGAGCGTGGCGCGTGAAGATGCCTTGCCTGACGATGTCGTGCCTGAGCCGGATGAGGCACAAGCCGATGTGCTCAAGCAGATTGAACAAGCCTTGCAAGGCAAGGTGAAAGCCGTGCGTGCATCCTCGCGCTTGGTTGATTCGGCGGCGTGTGTGGTGTTGGCGGCGCATGAAATGCCACAGCATTTGCGCCGCTTGTATCGCGAAGCAGGGCAAGCCTTGCCAGAAACCTTGCCTACGCTGGAGGTGAACTTGAATCACGCTTTAGTGCAGAAAATTCAGGCCGAAAGCGATGCTGGCCGTGTGAAGGATTGGTCGGAGCTTCTGTTGGGCATGGCTTTATTAGCTGAGGGTGCGCCATTGGATGATGGTGCGGCGTTTGTGCAACAGCTTAACCGTCTGTTCATCGAAAGCCGTTCGTGACATCATGTTGCACTTTTGATGCACGCGCCGAGAGCTTAATTTTGATTCGTCAACGCACACTTAGAAACGTCATTCGCGCCAGTGGCGTGGGGCTTCATACCGGTGAGCGCGTGATGCTGACCTTGCGCCCCGCCGAGCCGAATGTTGGCATCGTGTTCCACCGCAAGGATTTGGCCAACGCGCCTTCGATAGAAGGTTGCCCGATGAATGTAGGTGAAACCACCTTGTCCACCACCTTGGTTAAGGATGGGGTGAAAATTTCCACCGTTGAGCACCTCATGTCGGCGCTCGCAGGCTTGGGGATTGATAACGCGCATGTCGAGCTGGATGGACCGGAAACACCTATTATGGATGGCAGTGCCAGCCCATTTGTGTTTTTGATTCAATCCGCAGGAGTGGAAGAGCAGGATGCGGCCAAGCGTTTTATTCGCATTAAACGTGCTGTTGAGGTGCGTGAAGGCGATAAATGGGCGCGTTTTGAGCCACACGAAGGCTTTCGCTTGCGGATGACGATTGATTTCAATCATCCGGTGTTGAATGACACGGCACAAACGGCGGAGATTGATTTTTCATCGACCTCGTTTGTGAAAGAAGTCAGCCGTGCGCGTACTTTTGGCTTTATGCGCGATTTGGAGGCGATGCGTGCACAGAATCTCGCCTTGGGCGGAAGCCTTGATAACGCGATTGTGGTCGGCGACGAGCATATTCTCAACGAAGATGGCTTACGTTTAGGCGATGAGTTTGTCAAACACAAAATCCTCGATGCGATTGGCGATTTATACCTTTTGGGGCACAGCCTGATTGGTTCGTTTAGCGGGCACAAAACGGGTCATGCGCTGAACAATGCTTTGCTGCGTGCTTTATTGAACGACAAATCGGCGTGGGAAGAGGTGACGTTTGAGAATGATGCTGAACTGCCGATTGCTTATCACCAGCCATTAGTGGGTTGTTCGGTCTGAGTGTAGTTGTTGAATCAAGATTTATAAAAAGAGTGCGGTGACGCACTCTTTTTCATTAGAGCCTGTAGCAATCTCGCTGAACGGCACAAAAACGGAAAAAACGTTCCAGTAGCCCGGGTGCCAACCCGGGGCAGACTTCACAGCGGCGCGGCAGCTCCCGGATTCTCGCTGCGCTTCATCCGGGCTACATCGGTTTTTTATTTTGTGGAGAGTGGTTTGCGGCGCATGGCATGCGCGAGTTTTTGCATTGCGGCAGACAAAGCGGGGTCTTGGATGGTTTTTGCAGTGGTAGCGACGAGTTCAATCGAGTGTGGTGAGAGTTGGCGTTGCATTGTTTTTGGCGTTAGGCGTGCAGGCGCGTCAAGAGTGCGCCAAGCCACGCGCAAGGCGCTGGGTTCAGGGAGTAGAGCATTTACGCTCGCCAAGAGCTGCGGCGCGCAAAAGCGCAGCGTGGTTACTAAGCTTTGTCTGTCGCAACCTAAAATCAACGTGCCACCGCGTAGGTTGAGATAGCTCACATGCTCCGCCATTGCGGCGGGTAGCGCAGCGCGTATCGCTTGCTGCATGGCTTGATGCTCGCGCACATGTTTGAGTACGCTGCTGGGTAGATTGGGGCGCACAAGTGCCATTGAATCCTCACTTTGGTGATGCACATCAAATAGGGCTTAGGCAAAACCGCCCCAGCGGCGTTGCTTGTACTGTCTTTGGCGCTTTGCCTTGCTGGAACACTTTTGCCTAAGTCCTATAAAAGTTCGCAGCCTACCAAAGCTGGGCCTGCTGGTCTAAGATGGTGCAGTTTTGCCGCAAGCTGCTTGCGGTGTGTAATTCCTAAAACATTTTCAATGAGTTCGAGATGATAGGTAAGTTGTTCAGTAAAGTCTTTGGTAGCCGTGACGATCGCACGCTGCGCAAGATGCGAAAAAATGTAATGGCCATCAATGCCTTAGAGCCGGCCATGCAGGCGTTATCAATGGATGAGTTGGCTGCCAAAACGCTGGAGTTTCGCGAGCGTTTGGCTCAAGGCACGCCACTGGATGACTTGCTCGTTGAAGCTTTTGCGGTGTGCCGCGAAGCCAGTCATCGCGTGCTAGGTATGCGCCATTTTGATGTGCAACTCATTGGCGGCATGGTGTTGCACCAAGGCAAAATCAGCGAAATGCGCACCGGTGAAGGTAAAACCTTGGTGGCGACGCTGGCGGCTTATTTGAATGCGCTGCCAGGCCTAGGTGTGCATGTGGTCACGGTGAACGACTATTTGGCGCGGCGCGATGCTGAATCCATGGGGCGTTTGTATAGCGCGCTGGGTCTGACGGTGGGCGTGGTGGTGCCGGGGATGGATACCGCCGCCAAGCGCGATGCTTACAACTGCGATATTACCTATGCTACGAACAACGAGCTGGGTTTTGATTATCTGCGTGACAATATGGCGTTTAGCCTTGATGACATCATGCAGCGCCCGCTAAATTTCGCCATTGTGGACGAAGTGGATTCGATTCTGATTGATGAGGCGCGCACGCCGCTAATTATTTCAGGTCCTGCGGCCGATAGCTCCGAGATGTATCACGCCATTAACGGCATGATTCCTGAATTTAAGCGTCAAATGCGTGAAGAGCCAAAAGACGGCGAAGAACCTCTAACCGATGATGAGCGCGGCGACTTCACCGTCGATGAAAAGCAAAAACAGGTGTTTTTAACCGAGCAAGGCCACGAAAAAGCCGAGGACTTGCTGCGTCAAATGGGTTTGTTGCCTGAAGGTGAGAGCCTGTATGACGCGAAAAATATCATTCTGGTGCATCACGTCGGCGCAGCTTTGCGTGCCCATGCCATTTATCGGCGCAATGTGGAATACATTGTGCGTGACGGCGAAGTGGTGATTGTGGATGAATTCACCGGACGTACCCTGAGTGGTCGTCGTTGGTCCGAAGGCCTGCATCAGGCGATTGAGGCCAAAGAAGGCGTGCAAGTGCAGCCGGAGAACCAAACCCTCGCCTCGATTACCTTTCAGAATTATTTCCGTATCTACAAAAAGCTCGCCGGTATGACCGGTACAGCCGATACCGAAGCACCGGAATTCCATCAGATTTACTCGCTAGAAGTGGTGATGGTGCCCACCAACAAGCCCGTGACGCGTGTCGATCATGGTGATTTGGTCTATCTTACGGCCGAAGAAAAATTTGAAGCCATCATGCGGGATGTGAGCGATTGCCAGTCACGCGGCCAGCCGGTGCTGGTGGGTACGGCTTCGATTGATGTGTCCGAGCTGTTGTCCGAGCGTTTCACCAAAGCGGGCATTAAGCACAGCGTACTCAATGCCAAGCAGCATGAACGTGAAGCGGAAATTATTGCTGATGCTGGTCGTCCGGGCGCGGTGACGATTGCCACGAACATGGCCGGGCGCGGCACGGACATCGTGCTCGGCGGCAATCTTGAAATGGAACTGCATAGCCTAGGGCACATCGACGCAGCCACAGAGGCTCAAGTGCGTGCGGCTTGGCAGGCGCGCCATGATGCCGTTCTTGCGGCAGGTGGTCTGCATGTGATTGGCTCCGAGCGTCATGAATCTCGCCGGATTGACAATCAGTTGCGTGGTCGCTCCGGTCGTCAGGGTGATGCGGGTTCAACGCGCTTTTATTTGTCGCTAGAAGACAATTTGATGCGTATTTTCGCCTCGGATCGCGTCTCCGGCCTGATGAAAAAATTGGGTATGCAGCAAGGCGAAGCGATTGAGCATCCTTGGGTGAGCAAGGCGATTGAAAACGCGCAACGCAAAGTCGAAGGGCATAACTTCGGTATTCGTAAAAACCTCTTGGAATACGATGATGTCGCCAACGATCAGCGCAAAGTGGTCTACGGTCAGCGTCATCAATTGCTGCATAGTGAGGATATTAGCGAAGCTGTGACCGCGATGCGTGAAGATGTGGTGGCGGATGTTTTTGCGCGTTTTATCCGTCCGGGCAGTATGGATGAGCAGTGGGATGTGTCTGGTTTGACGCAGTATTACGCGGATGAGTTTTCTGTCAGCCTGCCGATTCAGCAATGGCTGGATGAAGATAAAGACTTGCACGAGGAGACATTGCTTGAGCGTATTCAGCAGGCGTTTGCTGAGGATTATGCCAACAAGGAGTTACTTGTGGGTGCTGAAGGGATGCGCCGCTTTGAGAAGAGCGTGATGCTGCAAGTGCTCGATCATTTGTGGAAAGAGCATTTGGCGGCGATGGATTATTTGCGTCAAGGCATTGGTCTGCGTGGTTATGCGCAGAAAAACCCAACCCAAGAATACAAGCGCGAAGCCTTTGAAATGTTTACCGCCATGTTGGACAAAATGCAGCATGACATCGTGCAGGTGCTGTGCCGTGTCCAGGTGCAACAACCGGAAGCGATGGCGGCGTTTGAAGAGCCGCCAGAATTGCCGCCGATGGAAATGCAGCACGATTCTGTATCGACTTGGGGGGATGAGGAAGTGGTGGATGCCGCGTTTGATGGTGCCGCTGCGGAACATAATGCGAAGGAGCCTTTTGTGCGCGAAGAACCAAAACTTGGGCGCAATGACCCTTGCTGGTGCGGTTCGGGTAAGAAGTACAAGCATTGCCACGGTAAGTTGAGCTGAGGGGGCGGCAAACGAGAGTTTGCCATCTACTCTTTGCAAGCTACGCGGATTTGGTTTTGGATTTCTCGTCCCCTTTTGATGCCGCCGTGGCGTAAGTTGCAAAAGCTGGGTAAAAGCGCCATGGATGGCGCATTTAGCCCCTTTGCGACATGGATGTCGCGTAGGGGCGACCCGGTTTTTGCAGCTTGCGTCACGGCTTGCCCGAAGGGCGGCATCAACGGGGTGCATTTCTTTGGTTACTTTCTTTGTGCAAGCAAAGAAAGTAACTCGCCCGTATCAATTACGTTTTGTGCAGAGTGCCAACGTCAAGACGGGCGAAAAAGCCCATCACCCGTTCTAGGACGGTGGCATTGTTTCGCCCGTTTTAAGGGTGCAACTTCGCAAAAAACATGTTTGATACGGGCGAGTAACTTTTCTTGCTCGTGCAAGAAAAGTCACCAAAAGAACACGCCCTCTGGGGTCGCCCTACGGGCAAGCCGTGAACAAAGCGCCTCCGGCAAGGCCGTCCCCACGCAACATCCATGTTGCGAGGGGACTAAACAGGCCATCCATGGCCTGTTTACCCTGCCTACAGCACTTCGTTCACGGCGACCCCAAGGGGGAGGAGAAATCCGTGCCGCGTCATAATCTGCGACTTTCGCAGCTCACGCCACGGCGGCATCAAAAGGGGATGGGAAAACCAAGGCCGCGCTGTCGGCAAAGAAAGACTTTGATAGAGTGCCCTTAAATAAATCTTCACCCTGTAACAGTTCACCTCCATCATCCACATCTTCCATCAACATCACCCACAGCCCAAGGAGCCTCATATCATGCCCGTCAATCTCACTGCCCCCGCAGCCGGAAGCCTTAAAGCCATTCATGGCATCCAACTTGGCATTGCCGAAGCCGGTGTGCGCAAAGCCAATCGCAAAGACCTTTTGGTAATAACCCTTCCGGAAGGCGCGCAGGTGGCGGGTGTGTTCACGCAGAACCGTTTTTGCGCCGCGCCGGTCACGCTCTGTCGTGAGTTTCTCGCAAGCGCCGCGCCCATTCGCGCCTTGGTGGTGAATACGGGCAATGCCAATGCGGGCACGGGTGAGGATGGCATGGCGCGTGCACGTGAGGTGTGCGCGGCGCTGGCTGGGCATTTGGGATGCACGCCTGAGCAGGTGCTGCCATTTTCCACGGGGGTGATTATGGAATCCTTGCCAGTGGAGCGCATTGTGGCGGGCTTGCCTGCGGCTTTGGCCGATTTGAGCGCAACCCATTGGGAAAAAGCCGCCGAAGCCATTATGACCACCGACATTGTCGCCAAGGGCTTGTCGCGCCAAATTGAGATTGACGGCAAAACCGTGACGGTCACGGGCATTGCCAAAGGTTCGGGCATGATTCACCCAAATATGGCCACCATGCTGGGCTATGTGGCCACCGATGCCGCCGTGCCTGCGGCGCTGTTGCAGGCCATGCTGACCGACATCAGCAATGTGTCGTTCAACCGCGTTACGGTGGATGGCGATACCTCGACCAATGACAGCTTTATTTTGATTGCAGCGGGCACGTCGGGCGTTGCGATTGATTCGGTACATGCCCAAGGGTATGCGTCTTTGTATGCAGCGGTGCGCGATGTGGCGGTGTTTTTGGCACAAGCCTTGGCGCGGGATGGTGAGGGTGCAACCAAGTTTGTCACCATCGAAGTATCTGGCGGGCGCGATGCAAGCGAGTGCCTGAAAGTCGGCAAGGCGATTGCGCATTCGCCGCTGATTAAAACCGCGCTGTTTGCTTCGGATCCGAATTTGGGGCGGTTGCTCGCGGCAATTGGTTACGCGGGCATTACCGATTTGGATGTCAACAGCGTGCGCTTGTGGCTAGGTTCGGTGCTGGTGGCGGAACATGGCGGGCGTAATCCGGCGTATGTCGAGGCGGAGGCGGCAGCGATTATGAAAGAAGCAGAAATTACGATTCGCGTGGATTTGGGGCGTGGTCAGGCGGCGGAAACGGTATGGACCTGCGATTTTTCCTATGATTACGTCAAAATCAATGCGGAATACCGTAGTTAAGCCTATTCAGAATACGTCATCGAAGCACCCTCACCCCGACCCTCTCCCGCAAGCGGGAGAGGGAGTGAAATCTTGTTTTTTGCGTAAGTCCTAATTTTGAAAAAATTAAGCGAGCCTCTTATGCGTTCATCTCTTCATGTAGTTTGTGCGCTCATCGAGTCTTTGGATGGGCAGATTTTGTTGGCGCAACGGCTCAAGCATCAGCATCTTGGCGGCTTGTGGGAGTTTCCTGGCGGCAAGGTGGAACCTGGTGAGAGCGAGCATGATGCCTTGCGACGTGAGTTGGATGAGGAGCTTGGCATTCGCCCCACACAAGCCGCGCAATGGATGGATGTGCGTCATCATTATGCGGATGAGCGCCTTGGGCGCGAGGTAGTGCTGCATGTGTGGCGCGTCCTTGCTTTTGAGGGTGAGCTGGTCGGGCGCTTGGGGCAGCCTTTGCAGTGGGTGGAAAAATCCAAGCTGCATGATTTAGCCGTCCCTGCTGCGAACCGTGTGATTGTGAATGCGCTTGTATTGCCTGAGCGTTGCTTGATTACGGGTGATGCTGATTCGGCGGAGGATTTTTTCCTGCGTCTTGATAGAGTCTTGGCGGCGGGGTTGCGCTTAGTGGTTTTGCGCGGCGAGTTGGCGTTAAGTTTGGCTGAAGCGGCGGCGGCACGTATTCATGCGGCGGGTGGGCGGGTGGTGTTGAATACCACGCCGGAGCTGTTTTTGGCGCAGGGCGCTGCGGCAGAGGGTTTGCATCTTAATCGCCATGCTTTGATGGCGCTGGAGGCGCGGCCTGTCGGGGTGAAGTGGCTATCGGCCTCGTGCCATGATGCGCAGGAGTTGGCCAAGGCCGAGCGTTTGGGCTGCGATTTTGCCGTGCTCTCGCCCGTGTTGCCTACAGAGTCGCACCCCGGCGCGCCGACTTTGGGCTGGGCGCGTTTTGCTGAGCTTGCAGGTGATTATGCGCTGCCAATTTATGCCTTAGGCGGGGTGGGCGATGCGGATGTATCTAAAGCGCAGGCGCATGGTGGGCAAGGCGTGGCAGCGATTCGCGCTTGGTGGTGATGTATTGTTCACACGAGCGCGCTATGCTGTAAGGGCTTAATGCGTTCCTAAATAACTTGAGGTCATGGCAATGATGAAAGAACAGATGGACAACACGCTGGAAACTTTGGCGCAAAAGCGGGATGAGTTAAAACTCAAGCTGCACTTGTTGGGGATGGAGGCGCGTGATGAATGGGAAGCCAATGAAAAAATTTGGCATGAG
>JBFXGB010000036.1:0-19570 GCA_050178405.1 Halothiobacillaceae bacterium | reverse complement strand
CTTGCCTAGAGCGGAGCCACCGCAACCCACCACGGAAAAACACTTCAGCGAGGGCGTTGTTGAGCTTCCATAAACGACAGAAAAAACATTGTTTTTGAATGACTTTTCCTTAACTTAATGGCAGTGGGGGTATGCCTGCGTAGACAACCTGCCCTTGAGCCTGCTTACCGCCTTTGTCGAAGCCAGCCTGCAACCCTCGCGCCGCGCCAATGAATACGCCGCGATTGGCATCGACATACGCGGCGGCGTGGATGAGCTCAATGACTTACACCGCCAACTCACCCAATTACGCCAAAACACCCCCGGCTTGCAGATTCACTTGCTCTATCTTTACGCTGAACCCAGCGTACTCCTGCGCCGTTTCAGCGAAACGCGCCGCCCGCATCCGCTGACCCGCAAAGGCCTGCCGCTTGATGAAGCACTCAGCACCGAAGCTCGCTTACTCGCCCCGCTGCGCGAAGTAGCCGACATGGTCATCGACACCTCGCACAGCAATCTGCACCAACTGCGCGCCCTGCTGCGCAGCCGCCTGCTGGATGGTTCACCCGAAAAAATCAGCCTATTGCTGCAATCGTTCGGCTACAAACACGGCACACCGTCGGATAGTGATTTCATATTCGACATGCGCTGCCTGCCCAACCCGCATTGGCATGCGCACCTGCGCCCATTCACCGGTCAAGATGCTGAAATTATTGAATTTTTAAGCAAGCAGCCCGAAGTTCATACCATGCTTGAGCAGCTCAAAACATTATTCACTCACTGGATACCCCTGTTTGAGCGCGAACAACGCCAATTTCTTTGTATCTCCTTAGGTTGCACCGGCGGGCAACATCGTTCAGTCTTTATGGTTGAACGCCTTGCCGAAGCCTTGCGCCCCCACTACCCCAACCTTGTCACCCGTCATCGAGAACTCCTGTGAATACCCCGCGTGTCGGCATTTTAATCATCGCGCACAACGCCATTGGCGAGCAGTTGCTGGAAACAGCCACCGACATGCTCGACCGTGCTTGCCCCCAACTGCGCAGCCTCGAAGTCAAACAAGACGACGACCCTGTCAAACTGCTTGCCCGTGCTCGCCGCCTCGTCAGCGAAATCCAGCAAAGCATGGGGGTGTTGGTTCTGACCGATATGTACGGCTCCACGCCAAGCAATATCGCTCATCGTCTCTGTGAAGGCTCGACGCTTAATTACGAGCCTAGCAGCGAAAACGAACCCACGACGCAGACCCAGGCTCAAGTCCGCGTCATCGCTGGTATCAACCTGCCCATGCTGGTGCGCGCATTGAACTATGCGCATTTGCCATTGGATGAACTCGCGCTTAAAGCCCTCAGTGGTGGACGCGAAGGCATCTTAGATTCGCGCGAAGCCCAAATATAAGCCTGCACATGAACCCAAGCACATTCCACGACACTTTGGAATTGTCGGTCACTATCATTAATAAACGCGGCCTGCACGCACGCGCCGCCGCACGTTTTGCTACCCTCGCAGCGGGCTTTCAAAGCCATGTTTGGGTGCGTCACGGCACGCTGCAAGCCAATGGCAAAAGCATTATGAGCCTGATGATGTTGGCCGCTCCATTGGGTAGCGTGCTGCACATCCAAGCCCAAGGCGAAGACGGACAGGCTGCACTTAGCGCACTAAAAACCCTGGTCGATGCCCGCTTTGATGAAGCCGAGTAATGCGCGCACGCTTGATGAAACCTGCATTCAAATAAGTTTTGTCATATCATCCGCACTTTATAAATAGGACTTACGCAGAAAGGTTGTTTTACTCCCTCCCCCTTGACGGGGGAGGGCGGGGGAGAGGGTGGTGAAGTTGGCGCAAGTCTATGCTCTGGCAAAAGTTGCACCCCCTCTCCCCTGCCCTCTCCCGCGAGGGGAGAGGGGGCTAAATCCAGGTTTTGCGTAAGTCCTAATAAAGTAGCATTCAGCCCCCCAAAAGGGCGCCAAGCCCAACGAGAACTATGAAAAAATCATCCTTTACCTTTGAAGAACTCCTCCAATGTGGCCGTGGCGAAATGTTTGGCGCTGGCAACGCACAGCTTCCTCTGCCACCGATGTTGATGTTCGATCGTATCGACCTTATCAGCGAAGAAGGCGGCAGCTTTGGTAAAGGTGAAATTATTGCTCAAATGGATATTCGTCCGGACTTATGGTTCTTCCAGTGTCATTTTGAAGGCGACCCCGTGATGCCTGGATGCTTAGGCCTTGATGCAATGTGGCAGCTCGTCGGCTTCTATTTAGGCTGGATTGGCGGCTTGGGTCACGGGCGTGCCTTGGGCGTGGGCGATGTCAAATTCTCGGGCCAAGTGTTGCCTGATGCGAAAAAAATCACCTACCACGTCAATATCAAACGCACCATCAATCGCAAACTCGTCATGGGCATTGCCGATGCGGTCATGCTGATTGATGGACGCGAGATTTATCACGCCACCGACCTGCGCGTCGGTTTATTCACTTCTACCAGCGGATTTTGAGGGTTAAAAACATGCGCCGCGTTGTCGTCACCGGAATGGGCATTGTCTCCAGTATTGGCAATAATCAACATGAAGTCCTGCAAAGCCTCAAAGAAGGACGTTCGGGCATTGAGTTTGTGCCCCAAATGGCTGAACTTGGCTTCCGCTCACAGGTTGCCGGCACACTCAAAATCAAGCCCGAAGAACTCATCGACCGCAAGCTGTACCGCTTTATGGGCGATGCGGCGGCCTACACTTATCTTGCCATGGCTGAAGCCGTGACTGACGCGGGATTGTCACCCGAACAAGTCTCCAACCCACGCGCTGGTTTGATTGTAGGCTCCGGCGGCTCGTCCACCGCGAACATCATCGAGACCGCCGAAATTGCGCGCAGCAAAGGCATCAAGCGTGTCGGCCCCTACATGGTCACGCGCACCATGAGCTCCACCGTATCTGCCTGTTTGGCCACGCCATTTGGCATTAAAGGCGTGAACTACACCATCAGCTCGGCCTGCGCGACCTCGGCACACTGCATCGGCAACGCGATGGAGCTGATTCAGCTGGGCAAGCAAGATGTGATGTTTGCAGGCGGCGGTGAAGAACTGCATTGGACGCAATCCGCCATGTTCGATGCCATGGGCGCGCTGTCCTCTAAATACAACGACACCCCAGGCGTTGCTTCCCGTCCGTTTGACGAATTCCGCGACGGCTTCGTCATCTCAGGCGGCGGCGGCGTGGTGGTCCTCGAATCCCTCGAACATGCCCAAGCACGCGGCGCGAAAATTTATGCCGAACTGATTGGTTATGGCGCAACCTCGGATGGTTATGACATGGTACAACCCTCCGGTGAAGGTGCGATTCGCTGCATGCAAATGGCCTTGGACGGCATCGATACCCCCATCGACTACATCAACACCCACGGCACCAGCACCCCAGTCGGCGACATGCGCGAGCTTGAAGCCATGACCCAAGTACTGGGCGAACGCACACCCGTGGTCACATCCACTAAATCCCTCAGCGGTCATGCGCTCGGTGCCGCTGGCGTGCATGAAGCGATTTACTCGTTGCTTATGATGCAGCACAACTTTATCGCTGCCTCGGCTAATATCGAAACCCTCGATCCTGTCGCCAAGGGAATTAATATCTCGCAAGAACGCATCGACAATGCCAAGCTGGACACCATCCTATCCAACAGCTTTGGCTTTGGTGGCACCAATGCAAGCCTCGTGTTCCGTCGCTTCAACGGCTAACTAAGGAAGCGCTGATTTATTCATAAATCGTCATTGCGAGCGTAGCGGGGCAATCTATAACTTCAATAAAATCAGTAGGCTATGGGTTGTCACCTCGCTACGCTCCTCGCAATGATAAATAAATCAGTCCTTCCCTAAAGACAAGATCGAATCCAGCAAGCCGCTCTTCACACCGGAGTATCAAGACCTATGCGCATGAGCCTTGAGGAGTTCGTCAACTTTGCCCGCTCCAACCCCATCAAAGCGCTGGCCGAGTTACCCGTTGAGCAATTGCCAGACAATATTCCGGCGGAGATGATTCGCAACGCCGCGCAGCCTTTGCGCGGTGTTTTGGAAAAAATGGCTTTTGACATTGGCGTGCGGGAAATGCGCGAACAGCAACTCTTTGAGCAGATGTTTGGCATACCCGCCGCACGCGCGGTGGATATGGCGCAAGACAATGAAGCTGAAATTGCATATCAGCGATTACGTCAAAAAATCCAAGACCTCGCCCCCACGCTTGAAGCTTGGCGACAACGCAAAATGACCAACTACGCCATGGGGCAAGCCATAGCGCCCTTGCGTGAGTCCGTGGTTGAAATTCATTCCCTGCGCGCACGTTTAGCACGCGCCATTTTGGCGCTGGCCGACTGCCTCAAAAATCCAGCGCAATTTGCCCAAAAAATCCAGCACAACCTTGAGCTACTCATCAATAAAGCTCGCGAAATTGACGCGGCTCTCGGTGAGTTTCATCGTCTGCACCTTGAAATTACTGCTGCCGAGATGCGTGAAAAACGCCAACAAATCAACACCTCGGATGCAAATAAAAAAGAACTTTTCGAGCAAATGCAAGTGCTTGAAGAAACTGTTCGCCGCCCTGTCTCGCTTGTCAACAAACTCATACCTTGGGCTAATCGCAAGCACGTTGAAGAAAACAAAGAACGCCTAAGCGAACTCCATCAGCGTATTCTTAGCGAAGACTGGGTCATGAGCGAAAACCAACTCATGCGTTGGCTCGATGTTTTGGTGGACGCGAACCTTTTTGCTCCTGAACAAACCAAAGAAATTGAAAGCGCACGCAAAGACATGTACTTTCTTTTAACCTCATTTTGCGAACAACAAGAAGCCGCTGCACGCAACGTAGCACGTAACCCTTTTGGTACAGACCGACCCACAGCAGGCGATTCAATTCATGTTGATGTCAGAACGCATGATTTTTGATTACTTTGCCCGCAAACGCGCAGAAATCAGCGAATGGCTCGGTGGGGCTGCCGCCGAACGCCTACGCTCACTCGATGGCCTAGAAAAACAACTTATCAGCGAAATGAAAAGCAACCTCAACCTCTCTTAAGGATTCTGCCATGCGTTTTTTACTTCCCCTGCTGCTGTTGTTTTCGTTCCAGCTTGCCTTTGCTGCATCCCCCGCAACAAGCAGCGAAGCCTTAAGCACGTTCACCCAAGAGTCTAGCGCCGCGAGCGGCGAACCTCTCGAACCCGAACAAGCCTTCCAACTCACCAGCCAAATTGATGGCAACACCGTGCGCCTACGCTGGACGATTGCTCCGCACCACTACCTATATCGCAACAAAGTCAGTGTGCAAGTGCTTGAACCTGCCGGCGCACAAGCGCAATTCACCCTCGCGGAAGGCGAAGAAAAGAACGACCCTTTTCTTGGCAAGGTGCGAATTTTTCACGATATTTTAGAACTCGACATTACCCTGCCTGAGCTGCAAGCCAAGCAAAAAGTAAAACTCAATATTGGTTTTCAAGGCTGCGCCGAAGCTGGTATTTGCTACCCGCCGATGGAAGAAATCATCGAACTCACAGCGGGCAACCTCGCCGAAGGCAGCGCCAACAGCACACCTACCAACACTCAAAACACACCCGCGAACGCCGCAACGCCCGCACCAGCCCCAGCACTCAATGAACAAGATGCCATCGCCGAAAAACTCAAAAGCGGCAACACCTGGCTCGCGATTGGTCTGTTTTTCCTCGCAGGCTTAGGCTTGGCGCTCACCCCCTGCATTTTCCCGATGATTCCGATTTTATCCGGCATCATCGCGGGTCAAGGCGAAAACATCTCCACCCGCCGCGCCTTTATCCTCTCCGTCGTTTATGTTTTGTCCATGTCCGTGGCTTATACCGTCGCTGGCGTACTGGCGGGCATGTTTGGCAGTAACCTACAAGCCGCTTTCCAAAACCCGTGGATTTTGGGTAGCTTTGCGCTCGTTTTTGTTGCCCTTGCCTTTTCCATGTTCGGTTTCTACGAACTGCAAGTGCCCTCTAGCCTGCAAAGCAAAATTGCTGATTTATCCGGCAAACAAAAAAGCGGCAGCACTGTCGGCGTGATTATTATGGGCTTGCTCTCGGCACTGATTGTCGGCCCTTGCGTCGCGCCCCCGCTCGCTGGCGCATTGATTTATATCGGTCAAACCGGTGATGCAGTCTTGGGTGGCGCAGCCCTGTTTGCGCTCTCCATCGGTATGGGCTTGCCGCTGATACTGGTTGGCACACTCGGCGGCAAGATTCTCCCCCGCGCTGGCGCATGGATGGACAATGTCAAAGCGGTGTTTGGTGTCATGATGCTCGGCATTGCCATTTGGCTGCTCTCTCGCATCCTGCCCGATAGTGTCACGCTGGCACTGTGGGCGGTGCTGCTCATTACCTCCGGCGTGTACCTAGGCGCACTCGAAAGCCTTGTTCATCCCGTTTACAAAACCTACCACGCCAACCGCGAACTCTCCGGGCACATGGAACCCGTGGGCAAAGATTACACCGGCTGGGCGCGCTTATGGAAAGCCCTCGGAATCATTATGATGTTCTGGGGTGCACTCATGCTGGTGGGCGCTGCCAGCGGGCAAGGCACGCCGCTGCAACCACTCAAGGGCATGACCTCATTGGGCGCAGCGACCGCCAACAACACCCACACAGGACTGCAATTCCAACGCGTCGCGGACTTGAGCGAATTTGAGAGCGCACTCGCTCAAGCCCAAGCCGCTGGCAAGCCGGTCATGCTAGATTTTTACGCTGACTGGTGCGTCAGCTGCAAGGAAATGGAACACAACACCTTTACCGACCCCGCCGTGCAACAAGCCCTCGCCGGAGTCGTCCTCCTGCAAGCCGACGTCACCCGCAACAGCGCCGCCGACAAAGCCCTGCTACAACGCTTTGGCCTCATTGGCCCACCCGCCATCTTGTTTTTTGGCACCGATGGCATTGAACGCAAAGCCAGCCGCCTCGTGGGTTACAAAGCGCCGGATGTTTTTGCGCCTCATGCGCAACAAGCCGTTTCAAAATGAGCCCCACCGTTTTTCGTGAAGCAGGCTATCGGTTTTTCTTTTTCTCACGCGAAGAAGCTCGAATGCACGTTCACGTTCAAGCGCAAAATGGCGAGGCCAAGTTTTGGTTAGAACCCAACATTGAACTCGCCTTATCTGTAGGTTTGTCACAAAGAGAAGTTAAAGAAGCCCTTCGCCTTGTCCAGGAGCATCAAAATGACATTCGCAACGCTTGGAAACGCCACTTCCCCGTGTGAAACAGCGCCTGCTGAAGTCACCCATATTTCACAACATGGCTTCTGGTTGCTGCTCGAAAAAGAGGAGCTATTCCTTCCCTTTACTGAATTCCCATGGTTTCGCGAGGCTAGCGTAGGCAAAATCCTTCATGTGGAACACCCCTCCTCCAACCACCTCTATTGGCCCGAACTTGATATTGATCTTGCTATCGATTCAATACGCCACCCAGAACGCTACCCTCTTTTAAGCCAAGCTTAAAATAAATTCTTAGCGTAATATCTCAGCCTTTCGTCACTTTTTCAAACCATTCTGGACAATTCACCGCCGTAGCCGCACAATTCACTCAATTAACCAAGATGGATGGCACATGGCCAAATTGTTGCTGCTCAACGGTCCTAATCTCAACCTACTCGGCACACGCGAGCCAGAGAAATACGGCTCGACCACGCTTAATGGGATTGTGAGCCTGTTGCAAACCCAAGCAATCCAAGCGGGTCACACGCTCGATCATCTACAAAGCAACGCCGAACACCTTTTGATTGAGCGCATCCATGCCGCGCGCACGGACGGCACGGCGTTCATTCTCATCAACCCTGCCGCCTTCACTCACACCAGTGTCGCCCTGCGTGATGCTTTGCTTGGCGTAGCTTTGCCGTTTATCGAAATCCATATCAGCAATGTTCATGCCCGCGAGAGTTTCCGCCAGCATTCTTATTTTTCCGACATCGCCATCGGCGTAATTGCAGGCTTGGGCGCACAAGGCTACGAACTCGCCCTGCGCGCCGCACTCACCCGTTTATCTTAGAACCTGTTCATGGTCTTGATCAGCGGATGCAGTGCAAGCGAAAATCGGCCGAAAAAGCGCAGCATAGATGGCTATGTGAGCATTTTAAGGTCGATTTTCGCGCCGCAATGCACCGCTCAGCGAGATTATGAACAGGTTCTTAATTAACACCCCACAGGAACAACCCCATGGACATCCGCACCATTAAAAAACTAATCGAACTTCTGGATAGCTCCGGCGTCGCCGAAATCGAAGTCAAAGAAGGCGATACCGCAGTACGCATCAGCCGTATGCCAAGCAACATGCCGCAACAGATGCCGATGATGCAGCCCATGCCACAGCAAATGGTTGTAAACACCCCCAACACCGCACCCGCGCCCGTTGCAGCAGCACCCGCCGCCAGCGGTCATGTCGTCACCTCCCCCATGGTGGGCACCTTTTACCGTTCAGCCTCCCCCGACTCCAAAGCCTTTGTCGAAGTCGGTCAAAGCGTCAACGTGGGCGACACGATTTGTATTATCGAAGCGATGAAAATGTTCAACCAAATCGAAGCCGACAAAGCAGGTATCGTCAAAGCCATTCTGTGCGAGAACGGCCAGCCCGTTGAATTTGACCAACCGCTCGTCATCATCGAATAAGGCCGCCTCCATGCTTAACAAAGTCCTTATCGCCAACCGAGGCGAAATTGCGCTGCGCATTTTGCGTGCCTGCCGCGAACTCGGCATCAAAACCGTCGCCGTTCACTCCACTGCGGATCGTGATCTTAAACATGTGCGCCTCGCCGACGAATCGGTGTGCATCGGCCCGCCCAAGTCAAGCGACAGCTACCTCAATGTACCTGCACTGATTGCCGCCGCCGAAGTCACCGATGCCGACGCGATTCATCCGGGCTATGGCTTCCTCTCCGAAAACGCCGATTTTGCCGAGCGCGTCGAACAAAGCGGCTTTATCTTTATCGGCCCGCACCCCGCTAATATCCGCATGATGGGCGACAAAGTCGCCGCCAAAGATGCCATGAAAGCCGCTGGCGTCCCCTGCGTACCTGGTTCAGCGGGCGCACTTGGGGATAACGCCGAAGAAAACTTGGCACTTGGCCGTGAAGTCGGCTACCCGGTCATTATCAAAGCCGCAGGCGGCGGTGGCGGGCGTGGAATGCGCGTGGTGCATACTGAATCGAACCTGCTTGCCGCCATCGACATGACCAAGGCCGAAGCCAGCGCCGCCTTCGGCAACCCGCAGGTGTACATGGAAAAATTCCTTGAACACCCGCGCCATATCGAAATCCAAGTCCTCGCCGACGAACACGGCAACGCCATCCACCTAGGCGAGCGCGATTGCTCCATGCAGCGCCGCCACCAAAAAGTGCTGGAAGAAGCCCCCGCCCCCGGCCTGACTGACGAAGAGCGCAACCGCATCGGCGCACGCTGCGCCCAAGCCTGCATCGACATCGGCTATCGCGGCGCAGGCACGTTTGAATTTTTGTATGAAAACGGCAACTTCTACTTCATCGAAATGAACACCCGCGTGCAAGTTGAGCATCCTGTAACCGAAATGATTACCGGCGTGGACATCGTTAAAGAGCAACTACGCATTGCGGCTGGACTGCCTTTGTCTCTGCGCCAAGAAGATGTGCAAATTCGCGGTCATGCCATCGAATGCCGCATCAATGCCGAAGATGCCGCCACGTTTGTGCCCAGTCCCGGCAAGATCACCGCATTTCATGCCCCAGGTGGCTTAGGCGTGCGCTGGGATTCGCATATTTATGCAGGTTATAGCGTGCCGCCCTACTACGACTCGATGATTGGCAAGCTGATTTGCCATGCTGACACCCGCGAAACAGCGATTGCACGCATGAATGGTGCGTTGTCCGAGTTAATCGTAGAAGGCATCAAAACCAATACCGATCTGCATCGTGCCTTAATGAATGATGCCGCATTCCAGATGGGCAGTACGGATATTCATTATCTGCACAAGAAGCTAGGGCTTTAAATCCGTTTTTAGCCACAGAGGACACAGAGAGCACAGAGGGGGAAGACCCGCGAGAAACTTGGGCTTAGAGCCTGTTCACCCCGTCCAGCTTACGGAAGGAAGAGTGATGAAAAACCGCCCCTGCGTAAGCCTACTATATTTTCTTTTGGCTTCCCCCTCTGTGCTCTCTGTGTCCTCTGTGGCTAACTTAATTCTTTCCTAAACCCCACAACGACGACGCACTCCATGCCTTGGCACCAAATTACCCTATCCGCCCCCCGTGACAACACCGCAGCCATCGAAAACACCCTGCTCGAACTTGGCGCCGTCTCCGTCACCATGCAGGATGCTGCCGATGTTCCCGTACTCGAACCCCTACCCGGCGAAACCCCTCTCTGGCCAGATGTGAATATCGTCGGCCTGTTTGAACACGGCATTGACACTGCACTTATCAGCTTGCAACTTGCAGCCCACGGCCTCAGTTCCGGCACATGGGCAGTCATCGAAGACCAAGACTGGGAGCGCGCCTGGATGGATCAATTCCACCCCCTGCAATTTGGCAAAAGACTTTGGATTGTGCCGAGCTGGCTAGAAGCCCCCGACCCTTCGGCGGTCAATATCCTGCTCGACCCTGGCCTTGCCTTCGGCACGGGCACACACCCGACAACCGCGTTGTGTATGCAGTGGTTGGATAGTGCGGACATACAGAACAAAAGCGTGCTCGACTACGGCTGCGGCTCGGGCATTCTGGCCATTGCCGCGCTCAAACTTGGCGCTACGCACGCGTGGGGCATCGACATCGACCCGCAAGCTCTTATCGCCACCAAAGACAATGCCGCGCGCAATGACATCCAAAGCAACAGCCTCCCCACGGGCTTACCCAAAGCGCTACCCAGCGATGCAAGATTTGATGTGTTGCTAGCCAACATATTGATGGGGCCGCTGATTGAGCTTGCGCCGACGCTCACCCAGCATGTCAAACCCGGCGGTCAACTCGTGCTATCCGGCCTACTCGCCGAACAAGCCGAGGGCGTAATGGCAGCCTACACGGCTAACTTCGACTTTGAGCCTCCGTCACTCCAAGATGGCTGGGCGCGTTTGAGCGCGGTGCGTCGCTTGATGTAGCGCCTTGCGCTATGGATTGCTCCAACAGCTTTTCTAACCGCTCAAAGCGCGCTTCAATGTGCCCTAGGCGTTGCAATAACTGTGCATCAATAAGCTCATCTTTCTTATCCTCCGCCTCGGTTGTCTCCTCAAGTTTGAGACTCACAAGAAACGCTGACACATTCGCCATCACCATGGAGAAAGTCAGCACACCAAACAAAATAAGAATCGCACCCAACACGCGCCCCGTTGCCGACTCCGGAACAAAATCACCGTACCCCACGGTGGATACAGTCACCAAAGCCCACCACAAACCATCCCACAAATTATCGAAGGCCGGATCAATCGTAGCCACTAGCGTGCCTATCGATAACGTTAAAAACAGCGCCATGCTTAGTGTGGCCGCGAGTGCGTGTTTCGCCAACATGCGCAATGACTGCCGCGCGCCCCGTACCAAGATGCTTACTAACAGAATCGCACGCAACACAAGCAAGGGCAAAATAGAAATCTGAGCACTGAAGATGACTAAAGGAAAACCTATCAGCACGATCAATACGCTAAGCCAATTTCCACGCCAAAAGCGCAAGCGCTTGCGTACCAATAAACTTACGATCAACATTTCTAAGGCATACATCGACCATACGAAGCGATCTAAAAAGATCAAATACCTATCATCGACCATCCCTTTAACCTTGGCGTACCAGATAAACGGCAACATCAACGCCGCAAGAATGACGAACCAATCAAAAATAAATGCAACGCGCCTAACGTGCTGGGGTTCATTCGGCGATATCCCTCCCACCCCGAGAATAATCGGCAACTTATGCAATATGTCTTTAGCTTTCATCTCAACGACGCGCCATACGTGGCAAATCCCCCGCTCGCCCCGTTGCCCGCCGAGTCAGCATCCGTTTAAGTGGCGGCACATCATTCGCCAAACGCAGCAGCGCGCCGCGTACCAGCGGCACCACGCCTTGCGCGGGTTTAAACAAATGATGAAACACATCCATGCCGGATTGCATCAGCAAGTTTTCGCCGCGCCGCTTGCGCTCATAAGCTTGCAACACATGCAGGCTGCCGATGTCCTGATGGCTCGCACGCGCCGCCAGCAGGGTTTCCGCCAGTGCCGCCACATCCATAAAGCCTAGGTTCACGCCCTGCCCGGCCAGTGGGTTGATGGTATGCGCCGCATCGCCTACCAATACCAGACGCGGCTTGGCGTACACCTGCGCGTGACGACGGGTAATTTTGAAGCTGCCGCGTCCAAGCACGGCATCAACTTTGCCTAACTCTCGCGGAAAAGTGCGCAACAACTCAGCCAAAAAATCCGCCTCATCCAGCGCCAACAAGCGCGCCACCTCATGAGGTGCGTGATACCACACCAGCGAGGCATGAGCCCCTGGTAATGGCAGCAACGCCTGCGGCCCACTCGGCGTAAAGCGTTGCCAAGTAATATCCTGCTGCGGGGCGTGGGTTTTCACCGTGGCGACCAAAGCTTCCACATCATAATCCCAAGCGGTCACGCCAATAGCCGCCAGCTCACGCACCCGCGAATGCGCGCCATCCGCGCCGACCACAAGGCGAGCGTGAATGTCCTGACCATTATCCAGCAGCGCCCGCACACCATCGGCCCGCACATCCAGCGTGTGCAAATGCGCAGGGCAATGCCAATGCAAGCCGTCCAGCCCTTCTGCCGCCTGCCACAAAGCCAGTTGCAGAATGCGATTTTCTACAATATGCCCAAGCACCGGCTCGCCAATCTCACGGCTATCAAAGCGCGTATCGCCAAAACTTGCCACATCCCAAACACGCATCCGCCGAAACGGGGTAGCTCGGGCAACCACCATCCCTGGCGGTTGCTCTTCGAGCTTGCCTTCCGGCAATCCCCTTTTCGCTCCCGGCGAAAAGGTCATGGCCAACACATGCGCCCACGCGCCCGTAGCCTCCAGCACCTTTTGCGAAGCAAGGCTCACTGCCGAGACGCGCAAATCCAGCGCCTGCTCTGCAGCAAATGGTTTGGGCGCTTGCTCTTCAACCACATGCACCTCAAAGCCCTGTTGCGCCAATAAACAGGCCAAGGCCGCACCGACCATGCCGCCGCCAATAATCAGGATGTCTGCGTGTTTTGTGGTTTTTGCCCCCTCTCCCCTCGCGGGAGAGGGTTGGGGAGAGGGGGGGGAGTCTGGCAAAGCCCATGCTTCGCCCAAAAGCTTTTCACCCTCTCCCCAACCCTCCCCCGTCAAGGGGGAGGGAGCATCTCGCGCTTCGCCTGCATTCAAAGTCGTGATGTCCTGCCATGTGTTCATCGACGCAACCTCACCCATTCAATCCCATCATTTGACGCACAAAACGCTTGCGCAACGGCGGCAGCGCATCCATCGCTGCCAGAGCCAGTCCCTTAAACAGCCTCGGCACAGGCACGGCATTGGTAAAACCCCGCGCCAACACATCCATCACTGGATAACTCTTGGCATAATCCGGCGCACGCGAAGCCGCATAAGCCGCCAAAACATCCGCACCGCCAATATCGCGCCCTTCCTGCTGCGCCGAACTTAGCTCGCCCAACAAAGCGCGAATATCACGCAGACACAAATTCAGCCCCTGCCCCGCCACCGGATGCAGCGCATGTGCCGCATTACCCAAAACCACCACACGCGGCGCAGTAATCTGCTCGCTCGTTGTGGCGCGCAAAGCATAGGTGCTACGCGCCCCCACCTCGACAAACCGCCCGAGTCGCAAGCCAAAACGCGCCCCAAGCTCAGTCAAAAATTCCGCATCACTCAAGGCTAAACGCGCCGCCACTGCGTGCGTATTTGTCACCCAAACGAGTGAATAACGCGCCCCGCCCATCGGCAATAGCGCAATCGGCCCTTCCTCGGTAAAACGCTCAAACGCGGTGCGTGCCGCTGCGTGCTCAACCTCAACCCGCGCCAGAATCGCAGTTTGACCATAATCGCGCCCCTGCACCTCGCCGCCTAAACCTGCTCGCACCGCCGAGCCTGCACCATCCGCCGCCACCAACAGGCGAGCACGCACATGCTTTTCCACGCCCTCCGTCGCGTAACGCACCGTCACGCCACTTACATCAACCTCATGCGCCACATACGCCGCAGGCGCACACCACTTTGCTCCGCTCGCCCGCGCCGCCTGCAACAACACCGGTGCCATACGCGCCGAATCCAACACCTGCCCCAGCGCGTTCACGCCTTCTTCATCCGCAGCAAAACGTGCCGCGCCATACGCACCGCGCAAATTGACATGAATCCGCTCAATCGGCTCGGCCTGCGCCTGCAAGGCATCCCACAAGCCCCAGCCTGCCAGCAAACGCCGCCCGCCCTCGGCAAGCGCAATCGCCCGCCCATCAAAACCCGACACACCGACATTAGCCTGCCGAGGCAAAGATTCACGCTCCAGCACCGTCACCGCAAAGCCTTCACGCGCCAGCACATGCGCCAAAATCGCGCCCACCGGCCCCCCGCCGACAATCGCCACATCACAGCACCCTTCCCTCTCACTTACGATGAACATGGAGGAAGGCAACGCAGCCTTGGGGCTTACCGATTTAGCCCCCTCTCCCCTTGCGGGAGAGGGTTGGGGAGAGGGGGAGAATGCAGCGCTCCTCACTGCGGGTAGTTCATCTTTATTCATGCGGCACTATCGCCTCCAACGCCTCAATCGACTTCGGCGCAGCGGCAGTCAACACCTCATGCCCCTCGCGTGTGATAAGCACATCATCCTCAATCCGAATACCAATATTGCGCAGCGCTTTCGGCACATCGCGCCCCGCGTCGATATACAAGCCTGGTTCCACCGTCAGCACCATCCCTGGCTCAAGCGTGCGCCACGCACCATCGACCTTGTAGTTGCCCACATCATGCGTATCCATCCCCAGCCAGTGCCCAGTTTTGTGCATATAAAAACGCTTGTAGGCTTCTTTTTCGATATTTTTACTGACCTTGCCCTTAAGCAGTTTCAAATCCACCAGACCCTCGGTCAACACCCGCACCGCCGCCTGATGCGGATCATCAAAACTCGCACCGGGGCGCAGCGCCGCAATCGCCGCCTCTTGAGCCGCCAATACCAGCGCATACACATCCGCTTGCGCACTAGAAAAACGCCCGCCCACCGGCATCGTGCGGCTAATATCGCCGCAATAGCCGCCCCACTCGCAACCCGCATCCACCAGCACCAGCTCACCCTTTTGCAACGTGTCGCGGTTCTCGGTGTAATGCAAAATGCAGGCATTCGCCCCGCCCGCCACAATCGAACCAAACGCAGGCTCGCCGCCATGCTGACGGAAACAATGCAGCAACTCAGCCTCAAGCTGATACTCCGCCATCCCCGCACGGCAGGACTGCATCACCCGCATATGCCCCTCGGCGCTGATACGACAAGCCTCAAGCATCACCGCAAGCTCATCCTCATCCTTAAACAAACGCATCTCATGCAACAGCGGCGCGCTATCTTGCCAAGCACTTGGCGCTTTCACCCCGTTGCGCTGCAAACGCCGCACCGCCGCAAGCCAAGCAAACAGCCGCGTCGCAATCGCCATATCCTCACCTAGCGGCGCATAAACACGCTCCCGCCCTGCAAGCAACTCCGGCAATTTGGCATCCATCTCATCCAAATTAAACGCCTGATCAACCCCATACTGTTTAAGCGCGCCCTCAACCCCCGCCCGCCGCCCATCCCACTGCTCACGCGCCGCATCACGCGGACGCACAAACAAAATGCTCGCGCCCAACTCATGCTTGGGAGCCAACACCAAAAACGCATCCGGCTCCTCAAAGCCCGTCAAATAACGAAAGTCGCTGTTTTGCCGAAAAGAAAAAGGCGTATCGCGGTTACGCAACTGCTCGCTGGCCGCAGGAATAATTGCCACCGCCTGCTCGCCCAAAGCTGCCAAAACACGCTTACGCCGCCGTGCGAATTGTTTTTTATTCAATAAAGGATGAATCGACACACTTAACTCCGTAATTCAAAACGTTTTGCCACAGAGGACACAGAGATTGTGTCTGGAAAATCCAAGCCTTACACCCAACCATGACGAGCCGGTATAGGGGAGGCCACTTGATCAAGTGACTCTGTGATCTCTGTGACTAATTTTCTAAAAACTTCAATGCAAAGTCTGCACTTTGGCCTTAGCAATTTGCGCCCACAAATCCTCAATATCCAAAGGCTCATCGTCATCAAGAGGCGCGTCCGGCCTGATAACAGACTCACGCGGATACAGCGTTTCAAACAACAGCATCACCCCCACGCGCAAATACTCCACCAACTCGCTGTACGACAGCTCATCTTCCTCTGCATCCTCGCCCAGCTCAAAGCGCGCCTGCGCAAACTGCGCCATATCGCGCATCAGCTCCGCCGCATCCTCCGGCAAACTTGCCACATCGCGCCCACCCGCCACACCGTAGCCATACAAAAAACCCGTGCACCACTCATGCAGCGCATCCGTGCGCGACTCCAACGCCGCATCATCATCAGGCAACATCAAATCAAAATTCCCAGCCTCACCCTGCAGGCTATACGCCGTTTCAGCAGCCATTGCATCGACCACCTCAGGCCGTTCAGCCCCTTGCGCGTCCTCAGCAGGCTCAAACACATGCGCCCACCAATCCTCAACGGCTCCCTCCCCTGTCGCACACAACATGCCCACCCAAGTCCCATGCGCTTCTGATGCCTGCATATCTGCATTGCGCAACGCCATATCAAGCTCATCAAAACTCACCATACACGCCCCCGCATAGACCATGAATCATGGCTAAATCCTAACACGCCACAGCGCACGCCAACTTACAAAGCACATAGGACTTACGCAAAAGTGTTCCAGCAAGGCAAATCAGCAAAGACAGTCCACACAAGGAAACTTCTAAAAACCCCTCTTTGCGAGGAGCGAAGCGACGTGGCAATCCAAAAGAGCACTGATAAAACAGCAAAGTTTGGATTGCTTCGCTAATAGGACTTACGCAAAACGCGGATTTAGCCCCCTCTCCCCTCGCGGGAGAGGGCTGGGGAGAGGGCTGGGGAGAGGGGGGCGACGTCCGCTAAAACAAAGGCTTATGCCAACTTCCTCACCCTCTCCCCAGCCCTCCCCCATCAAGGGGGAGGGGGTAAAACCGCCACTCTGCGTAAGTCCTAGCTAAGCTCGCAAAGACGAAATTCAGGTTTTTAGACGTCCCCACAAGTACGTCGAGGCGATTTAACGCCGCTAGGGGCGGTTTGGTGTAAGTCCTAGCACAAAATCCGCACAAACCACCACCACTTGCGACGATTAGGCTATGATTCACAACAACTTCAATTTACAACTCCACCCAATTTTTAAGCGAACCCAACCCATGCAACGCATCCTCAACGAAGACACTTGGCAGCAGCTGCAAAACGACATTCAACAACTGATTGAATTAAATGCTGCACTCAAACAACACAACCAACAACTTCTTGAAGACAAAAACTACCTGCTTAACCTTGTCACCCGTACCGAAGAACGCCTTGTTCCCGTATTGGAACAACTCCTCATTCAACAGGACGACCCCGCATGAACCAAGAAACCGCCACCCCCGTCAGCGTCACTGTGCTCGACAAAGAATTTCGCATTGCCTGCCCGCCGCAAGAGCGCGATGCTCTAATACGTGCCGCCCGTCACTTGGACGGCAAAATGCGCGAAATTCGCCACACCGGCAAAGTCATCGGCAACGACCGTGTCGCCGTCATGGCTGCCCTTAACCTCACGCATGAGCTACTCCAACTGCGCGATGAACACAACCGCCTACTCGCAAAGCCCCCCATCCACCAAGAAACCAAGCTACCCGATGGCCAGCAGGTCATCACCCATTCCGTGCAACACGAGGCCGAAAGTCTGCACCAACAAATCCAGGACGCACTCAAAGCCTAGAATCGCGCTTACTCATTGCCTCATTGCGAGGAAAAGCCCAAGCAATCCAAGGGCACAACTTCGGATGCATGGATTGCCACGACCTTTGACCTTGCAATGACCACAAATAAATCAGCATCTTTCGAGCGAAGCTGCCAAAGGGATTGCAAAGCAAGCAAGAGCGATTAAACTAAGTTCCAAGTCTTCTAGGGCGTGCGCCCACTGGTTCAATCCCCTTGAGCCTTAAATGCACCCCCAGGGGCTGGCGGTTTTGGAGCCGTGTGCATGTCCGTTTTTATCGGAAAGCCTAACGCGCCATACCTCCTTCCCCGACTTGAACCGCTCGGTTCAAGGTACGTAGCCAGCAACGCCGCATCTGGAAGACCCACAAATTTTTCTTCAAAAGGCCGGCAACATGCTCGGCCTTTTGTATTATTCGTCACACAAATAGGATTTACGCAGAATAACGGTTTTACTCCCTCCCCCTTGATGGGGGAGGGTTGGGGAGAGGGTGGTGAAGTTAGCGAAAGTCTTTGTTCTGGCAAAGGTTCTACCCCCTCTCCCCAACCCTCTCCCGCAAGGAGAGAGGGGGCTAAATCCAAGTTTTGCGTAAGTTCTAATAAAGCAAATAACTGGCTAAACCATGTTAAACCGCAAGGAACTGCGCCAAACCCTACGCCAAGCCCGCCGCGAGCTGCATTGTTTGGCACGCATGGAGCGCGAAGCGGCGATACTGCGCGCCATCCGCCAACACCCGCGTCTCAAACGTTTGCGTCACCTTGCGCTGTATTGGCCAAGCGATGGCGAAGTCGATCTGCGTACTATCTTAAATAGCCATAGCGCGGCACAACAACACTACCTGCCCATACTCGTGCGCGGCTCACGCCTACGCTTTGTACCTTGGTCAAACAACAGCCCAATGCGCCCCAACCGCTTTGGCATTCCTGAACCCCGCGCCCATCGCCATGAACAACTCCGCCCCAACCAACTGGATGCCGTCCTCATGCCCTTGGTCGGCTTTGATGCGCACGGCAACCGCCTCGGCATGGGCGGCGGTTTTTATGATCGCAGCTTTGCCTTCCGCCATGCCCGCCGACGCTGGCGCAAACCCCTGCTGATTGGCGTGGCATTCGAGCTGCAACGCTGCCCGCCGCTCCCTGCTGCTGCATGGGACGTGCCGCTGGATGGTATCGTGACCGAACACGGGTTACGCTGGTTTGAATCCCCCCTAGCCCCCCTTTTTCAAAGGGGGGGAACAGTAAAATGCCCCCCTTTTTCAAAGAGGGGAACAGTGAAATTTCACATGCCCACTTTGAAAAAATCCGCACGAAACCTCATCCTTTGAATTTGAATCCCCCTAGCCCCCTTTTTCAAAGGGGGTAAACAGTGAGAGCGCATACAACCCACTTCGAAAGAAATTCGCCCTAAAATTCCCCTCTTGAAAAAGATATCCGCACTAAACTTCCCCCTTAGAAAAAAATATCCAAACTAAACTTCCCCCTTCGAAAAAGATATCCAAACTAAACTTCCCCCTTCGAAAAAAAAATCCACACTAAACTACCCCCTTCGAAAAAGATATCCACACTAAACTTCCCCCATTGAAAAAGGGGGACCGAGGGGGATTAAAAGTATATACCACCC
>JBFXGB010000035.1:0-19745 GCA_050178405.1 Halothiobacillaceae bacterium | reverse complement strand
CGCTCTTCCGATCTATTGCCGAGGTGATGGATTGCCCGATTGGTACGGTGCGTTCGCGCATATTCCGGGCGCGCGAGGCCATCGATAAACATTTACAGGCCTTTATGGGTTAGGTTTTGAAAACGAATTCTGAGATTTGAATGATGAATAATACAAACAATATCAAAGCCTTTGATGATGAAATGCTATCAGCCCTCGCCGATGGTGCTTTGTCGGACATTGAAGTGCAGCAAATGCTCGCGCATTTGAATGCCGCGCCGCGCGGAATACAGCATGAAGCTGCCAAGCAACTGGAGCGCTACACGCTGCTTGGCGAATTGATGCGTGCCGAAGCGGATTCGCCCTTATTTACCCAAGCGGCCAAGCGCCGGGCCTCGCGTGATGTGGTGGGCAGTGTGATGCAGCAGATTGCAGCAGAAACCGCGCAGATGCCCAAGGCTAGCCCGCAGCATACCGAACCCAAACCTAGGTTTTGGGCTGGAGTGTTGCAAGGTTGGCGTGCGCCGATATTTTCTATGGCCTTGGCGGCCAGCGTGGCGGGTGTGATGTTGGTGGTGGTGCAAGATGCGGGTGTGGTGCCGCAAGAGTCGAATCTCAGCGCCCAAATCAATGCACCGGTATTGAAGGCTCAACAAGCTAAGCTGCCTGATTTAACTGAATCTGCACCAAGTTTGGCTGCATTGGAGCCGTCAGCGGATGCCTTGCCGGATGCTTATTTGTTGCAGCATCTTGCTCATGCCGAAGGCGGACCGATGCGCAATCTTTCCTCAAATGTGCGGCTTGCTTCTTACGAGCGTCCTTAATGCAATTGAAACACTTAGGTCTCTCAAAAAACCGTCATCTCGTGGAGCAATGCGACGTGGCGATCCAAACACGTATCGACAAAATAACGCGCCATAGATTGCTTCGCTTGTGTCATTGCGAAGCCAAAGGCCATGGCAATCGCAAAGACGCTAAAGGGTTTGTCCGTTGCTTATTTTTTCCGCTGTTTTTTGGCTTGTTTTTTGCGCTCTCAAGTGGCGCGGTTTTGGCACAAGATGATTCAAGCATTGCCGCGCCCGCACACTTACCGAATGCCCCCGATGAAGAAGCCGAGCGCCTGTTAAAACGCATGGCGACGGCGATGCAAACCACGAACTACGAAGGTTTGTTGTTACACATGCGGGGCGGCGAGGCGCGCAGTTTGCGCGTTTTTCACCGCTATGACCCAACGCACGGTGAGCGCGAGCATTTACTTAGTCTAGATGGCAAGCCGTTTGAAGTGATTCAGGATTCCAAAGGTTGCACCTGTGTGTGGCCGCACGCGCGCTATGTGGTGGTGGGGCAATCGTCTGCATTAAATGGTCGCTTATCGGCAGAACGCTTTGCGCAAACGCGCTCTTTGAGTGAGTTTTATCGCATTGAACGCCAAGATTATGCCCGCGTGGGTGGTATGGCTTGCCGGCTGGTTCAGCTTGCGCCCAAAGATGCGTATCGCTTTAGCTATAGGCTCTGCATTCACGAGCCGAGTGCTATGTTATTGAATCTTGAGGTTTTTGATGGTGAGCGTCGGCTTGAATTGAGCCAGTTCACCGAGTTGCGCGTGCAAAAAGATAACGATGCTGACGATATGCGTATTTTTACCAATACCGACGGTTTCCGCATGGTTGAAGATAAAAGCGCTGAGTCGGCGGACACTCAAGATGGCAGCGCTCAAGCACGCTGGATGGCAACACAATTACCACCAGGTTACGTACTGCGCTCTGTGGATTTGCGCACGAATCCTCACACGCAAAAGCCTTTAGAGCATTTTATCTTTTTTGATGGCTTGGGCAGTGTGTCCATTTTTATCGAACGACTCGATGCGACTGAGCCTTCGCTGCTCGATGATAAAACAAAATCGAAAACACGCGGTGTTATGCAGAAGGTAGTTCGCATGGCGGGCGACTATCGTATGACTGCCATAGGTGATGCGCCGGAAGTAGCCATGCGCATGATGCTGGACGGTATGCAGCCCGTGGCCGCTCAGGCTAAGAATTAGCCATGCTGGAAACGCAAGGCCGAGTGGTTGCAGTTGAAGCGGGCTTGGCTTGGGTTGAGAGCGAACGCTCGGGGGGATGTGGCAGTTGCGCGTCTAAAGGCGCGTGTGGCAGCCAGCTTTTGGGCGAGGCGCTAACACCTACGTCGTCCAATTTGATTTTGGCGCAAGACCCTATTGGTGTGCATGTCGGCGATAAAGTGCTGCTTGGAGTGACTGAACAAGGTGCGCTACGGGCGGCTTTTTTAATGTACGGGCTGCCGATCGTGGGTTTGCTTATCGGTGTGCTCGTCGCGCAGCCGTGGGGCGATGCTTGGGCGATGCTGGCTGGGGGCTTAGGGCTTGGAGTTGCGCTTGTCGGGGTATGGCTGATGCAGCGCGTGGCTTTGCGTGATACGCAAACCATTCAGCCGATGATTCTTGCGTGCATGGTTTCGGCAGAGCAGGGTAAGCCTGCCAAGACAATTCCCATTCATAAAATATGACGCGGAAACGAAGCTAGGGCATACGCAAAACCGCCCCCAGCGGCGTTAAAGCAGCCTCGCCGTACTTGCGTGTACTGTCTTTGGCACTTTGCCTTGCTGAAACACTTTTGGGAGCTTCTAAAAACCGTCTTTTTTGAGGAGCGAAGCGACGTGGCAATCCAAAAAAGACTGCACAAAACAGCGAAGTTTGGATTGCTTCGCTGCGCTCGCAAAGACGATATTCAGGTTTTTAGAAGTTCCCTTTTGCGTAAGTCCTAAAAGCTTGAGCCTTTGAACTGCTATACTCCGCGCCTTTGTTAGACAACACACGCACCCCATGGATCAAGCACATATTCGCAATTTCTCGATTATCGCCCATATCGATCACGGCAAATCGACCTTGGCTGACCGTCTTATTCAGCTCTGCGGTGGGCTAGAAGCCCGCGAAATGGAAGCCCAGGTGCTTGATTCGATGGATATTGAGCGCGAGCGCGGCATTACCATCAAAGCGCAATGCGTGTCCTTGAATTACCGTGCGCGCGATGGTCAAGATTACGAATTAAACCTTATCGACACCCCAGGGCATGTGGACTTTTCGTATGAAGTATCGCGCTCTCTCGCGGCGTGTGAGGGTGCTTTGTTGGTGGTGGATGCTTCCCAAGGCGTAGAAGCGCAGTCAGTGGCGAACTGCTACACCGCGCTGGATTTGGGTCTGGAAGTGGTTCCGGTGCTCAATAAAATGGACTTGCCGAATGCAGATGCGGATCGCGTGGGCAAAGAAATTGGCGATGTGATTGGCATTGATGCCTCGGATGCTGTGCGTGTTTCGGCCAAAAGCGGCTTGAATGTCCCTGAAGTGCTTGAAGAAATTGTCAAACGCATCCCGCCGCCGCATGGCGTGGTTGATGCCAAATTGCGCGTGCTGATTGTTGATTCCTGGTTTGATAATTACGTCGGCGTAGTCGCCTTGGTGCGCGTGGTGGATGGTGAGTTGCGTTTGCGCCAGAAAATCAAAACCATGCGCACCGGCGATGTGTTCCAAGTGGAAAAAGTCGGCGTGTTTACGCCAAAGCGCCGTGACCGCGAAGTGCTGAAAACCGGCGAAGTAGGCTTTTTGATTGCGGGCATTAAAGAGATTGACGCAGCCAAGGTGGGCGACACCATTACCACGGCGGAAGACCCATCAACTGACCCGCTGCCCGGCTTTAAGGAAGTGCAGCCGCGTGTTTTTGCGGGGCTGTATCCGGTTGAATCTGAAGACTACGAAAACCTGCGTGAAGCCTTGCGCAAACTGCGCCTGAACGATGCCGCGCTGCATTTTGAACCCGAAGTATCTACGGCTTTAGGTTTTGGTTTTCGCATTGGTTTTCTCGGCCTGCTGCACATGGAAATTATCCAGGAGCGGCTGGAGCGCGAATACAATCTTGACATGATTACCACTGCGCCCACCGTGGTGTTTGAAGTGGTGACAACCCTTGGCGAAACATTACTTATTCATAACCCCGCCGATTTACCGCCGACACCAAATATTGCCGAAATGCGTGAGCCGATTATCGAGGGCACGATTTTGTTGCCGCAAGATTATGTGGGTAATGTGATTTCACTGTGCATTGAAAAACGCGGTGTGCAAAAAATTATGCTGTATTTAGGGACGCAAGTGCAGCTTGTTTTTGAATTGCCACTTGCAGAAGTGGTGATGGACTTTTTTGATAGGCTTAAATCAGTCAGCAGGGGCTTTGCGTCGTTCGATTACAAATTCGTGCGCTTTCAGGCGGCGCAGCTTGTTAAGCTCGATGTAATGATTAATGGCGAGCCGGTGGATGCTTTGTCGATGATTGTGCATCGCTCAGATTCTGAATCGCGCGGGCGCGTGTTGTGCGAAAAACTCAAAGACCTGATTCCGCAGCAACAATTTGAAGTACCGATTCAAGCCGCGATTGGCGGCAAAATTGTGGCGCGAACCAATATCAAAGCCTTACGCAAGAATGTTCTTGCAAAATGTTATGGCGGTGATGTGTCGCGCAAGAAAAAATTGCTTAACAAGCAAAAAGAAGGCAAAAAGCGCATGAAGTCGATTGGTCGGGTGGATGTGCCGCAAGAAGCGTTTTTAGCGGTGTTGCAGCGTGATAGTAAATAAGGGCCTGTGAATATGAATTTTGAGCTGATTTTGGTGCTGCTCACCTTGGCAAGCGGAGTGATTGTGGCGGTCGATGCTTTGTTTTTTCGCAAGGCGCGCAAAGAGATTGTGAAGCCTGATCCTTTGCTGGTTGATTATGCGCGTAGTTTTTTTCCGGTGCTTTTGGTTGTAGTGCTTCTGCGCTCCTTTGTCGCCGAGCCGTTTCGTATTCCATCGGGTTCGATGATGCCGACCTTGGAAGTGGGCGATTTTATTCTAGTAAATAAATTTGCCTATGGCCTACGCCTTCCGGTGCTGCGTACTAAAATCATTCCCATAGGCGAGCCTAAGCGCGGCGATGTGGCGGTGTTTAAGTATCCCAAACAGCCCGAAATTGACTATATTAAGCGTGTGATTGGTCTGCCGGGGGATCGTATTCGTTACGAAAACAAGCAGCTCACCATCAATGGACAGGTAATGCCTTTGACTAAACTTGGTATTTATGCGGGCGATGGCGCCAACGGGCGTATGGTCGGCGCAAGTGAATATGAAGAAGATTTAGCTGGTGTGGTGCATGATATTTTGCAGCGCCCCGGTGCGGTAGGGCCGGAAGGGGAGTTTATCGTGCCCGAAGGCCAGTATTTCATGATGGGCGATAACCGCGATAACAGTAACGATAGCCGTTATTGGGGCTTTGTGCCGGAAGACAATCTGGTAGGACGCGCCATGCTGGTGTGGATGCACTTTGATACCGAAGGATCACATTTCAAACCCGAGCGTATTGGCACGGGGATTCATTAAAACGTGTTTTAACTTTTGGAGATAATGGTTATGCAAATAAAGACACAAAAGGGTATGGGTTTTGTAACCCTGTTTATTATTCTCTCGATTGCCGGTATTGCCGCAGTTGCGGGGATGAAAATCGTGCCGCTGTATTTGGATGATGCTTCGGTAAGTTCAGCATTTGCTGCGCTTGAAAAGCAAAAAGACCCCAATATGTCAAAGCAGGAAGTCAAAGCATTCATTGAAAAGCGTCTATACATCAATCAGTTGGATGAAAAAATCCCTTTGGATTCTTTGAAAGTTGAAAGCGCCCCCGGTGGCGGCAAGCTCATTACCATGGAGTACGAGGCACGCGCCACAGTCATGGGCAATTTAGATGCGGTGGCGACATTCAAGCATAGTGTGACGGTACGTTGATTTTGAATGAAGCAAAGCACGCCTCTATCACGCTGCTAATGCAGCGTTTGGGTTATGTGTTTACTCGCCCGGAATTGCTGGAGCAAGCCCTGCGCCACCGTAGTTCGGGCAGCAAGCATAATGAGCGTCTTGAGTTTCTGGGCGATGGCTTATTGAATTTTGTCATTGCCGATGAGCTTTATAAGCGCCGTCCTCATGCCAATGAAGGTGAATTGTCGCGTTTTCGTGCCAGTTTTGTGCGTGAGGCCACCTTGGTTGAGCTAGCGCAATCCTTGCAGCTGGGTGATTTTTTGACCTTGGGCAGCGGTGAATTGAAATCGGGCGGTTTCCGGCGCAATTCAACCTTGGCAGATGCCTTTGAAGCGGTGTTGGGTGCGGTCTATCTTGACGGCGGATTTGAGGCGGCGCGCGCTTTGATTATTGCCCAATACAGCCAGCGTCTGGAGCATATGCCCGCTGAATTGGGTCTTAAAGACCCGAAAACACGCTTGCAAGAGTACCTTCAGTCTCGCCAGCGCGCCTTGCCTGAGTATCGCGTGCTCGATACCCTAGGCCAAGACCATGCGCAGACCTTTATCGTCGAATGTCGCGTCGAAGGGTTGCCATCCCCCACCCAAGGTCGTGGCAGCAGTCGTCGCGGTGCGGAACAAGCGGCGGCTGAGGCGGCGCTATACATTATTCAACCGGAAAAACTCGCCAAATGACTTTTCGTTGCGGCCATGTCGGAATTGTCGGTCGCCCCAATGTGGGTAAATCGACGCTACTCAATACCCTGATTGGGCAAAAAATCAGCATCACCGCGCCCAAGCCGCAAACCACGCGGCATAGCCTGATTGGAGTCAAAACCCTACCCAACGCGCAGATTCTTTATGTCGATACGCCGGGCTTGCACAAAGACACCGGACGGGCAATGAGCCGCGTACTCAACCGCGCCGCGCAAGGCATTCTTGAAGGCGTCGATGTGCTGGTGTTTGTCATCGAAGGGATGCGTTGGACGGAAGAAGATGCGGCCGTGCTGGATCGCATTGAACATACCCAAGTGCCCGTGATTTTGGCAGTGAATAAAGTCGATTTAACCGCAGACAAAGAAGAATTATTGCCATTTTTGCAACGCGTGGCCGAGTTTTATGCGTTTGCGGAAATTATCCCGATTTCCGCACGCAAGGGCAGCAATTTGGCACGCTTGGAAGCTGTGGTGGCCGAGCGTTTGCCCGAAGGCGAAGCCCTGTATGACGAAGACACCATGACCACGGCGAGCTCGCGCTTTATGGCGGCGGAGTTTATTCGCGAACAAATCACCCGCCTCTCGCACGAAGAAGTGCCTTACGGCGTGACGGTCGAAATCGAAAACTATGTCATTGACGGCAAACTGATCCGCATTGACGCGCTGATTTGGGTCGAGCGCGATGGACAAAAAGGCATTCTAATTGGCAAAGATGGCGAAATGCTCAAGGAAATTGGCCGCCGTGCGCGCATCAATATCGAAAACCTGCAAGGCAGCAAGGTATTTTTGCGTTTGTGGGTCAAGGTCAAAGGCGGTTGGTCGGATGATGAACGCGCCTTGCGCGCACTAGGTTACGGCGAACCGGGTTGAAACAAACGACTCACGCCACAGGCGAGGCAGGCTATATCCTTCATGCCCGCCCTTGGCGTGATACCAGTTTGCTGCTTGAAGTGATGTTGCGCGAAAGCGGGCGGCGCGGGGTCGTGGCTCGCGGTGCGCGCTCCAACATGCGCCAGCGCGGGCGTTTGCAGCCTTTTCGCCCGCTGTGGCTTGAATTGGCGGGGCGGGGCGAGTTGGCGCAGTTGCGGAACGTCGAAGAAATGCACGCCATTCCCCCACTGCGTGGTCGAAGCCTCGCGTGTGGCTATTATCTCAATGAACTGCTCATGCGCCTCTTGCCGCGTGACGATGCCCACCCTGAACTCTTTGATGTGTATGCGCGCGCCCTTGCATCCTTAGCTCACGGCGCAAGCGAAGCCCCTGTCCTGCGCGGCTTTGAAAAAGAGTTGCTCGAACAACTCGGCTGGGCACCCGATTGGGTTGTGACCCAAGAGGATATGCCGGTACAGGCCGAAGCGTTTTACCGCGTTGAAGCTGAACAAGGGATTAGTTCGTGTTTGCCTCATGATGCGTTTGCCATTCATGGCGCAAGCCTACTGCATCTAGCCGAACAACGCTTTGATCATCCGGCAAGTGCGCGTGAAATAAGGCTTGTATTGCACAATTTATTAACACCGCATTTAGGCACTAAACCTTTGCAATCGCGTGAATTGCTCAAGTTAAGTATGTCGGCAAAGTAGGGTTGGTTTTAACTTGATGCCGTGCGTAATTTTCTAGCTCAAAGTGTCTAGTCAATTAACAATAGATACACACTAAGCTTCCCAATATCGTCATCGAGCAGGTCTTAAAACGGCTTGAAATTGATGGAGAACATCAATCGGAGTTTTTTTACCACGCTGCTTTCGGTGTAATCACTGGCATCCACACCGAATGACACGCGCGCGGTGATTTCCACAGGCTGCGAGCTTTTAGGAGGATTGGCATTAGCCATGCTGACGGGCGAAGGCATCGCCATCGGTGCGGTTTCCTTGTTGCAGATGCTCACTTTCAGGTTGATGAGAGTCCATTTGATGGATAAAAGCTGGTTTTTTTTGGCCGCAATGACCACCGCGTGGCTTTTGAGGCAAAATTCTGGATTGGGTCTTTTCACGCACGAAAAAAGAGCGCAATCTCATAGAAAATAAACCAATGGGCATTTCAATGGATGACATGGAGTTTTTTACCCAACATACGCTTTTTCAGCAGGATAATTTATGTTTGAGCGTACTTCTTGCATTGGTCATTGTGGTCATTATCGGCTCGCGGGTGGCAGCGGTATGGCGGCGCGAGCGGCGTATGCGTTTATTCAATCAATTGCTATTGAGCTCATTAGGGCAGGGTGTGTACGACATCGATCAGCATGGAGTTTGTCGATTCATTAACCCTAGTGCGTTAGATATGTTGAAAAACAATGAAAACGAGGTGCTTGGGTCTTCACCGCATGCGCTGTTTCATTATCAATATGCCGATGGTCGTCCGTACCCAAGCGAGGATTGTGCGGCTTGGAAAACGCTTCATGATGGCCAGCCGCGCAAAAGTGAAGAGTGGTTTTTGCGTGCGGATGGCAGCGGTTTTCCAGTGCAGGTTTTGGTCGCGCCGATGTTGGATAACAAAAGCATTGTCGGTGCGGTGGTTATTTTTGAGGATATTAGCGAGCGTAAACGCATGGAGGCGCAACTGCAGGAGCTTGCAAAAACCGATGCACTCACTGGGCTGCACAATCGGCGGTATTTTCTCAATCGCTTGGAAGAAGGTGTTGCCCGCAGCAAGCGTTTTGCTGAAACAGGCTGCGTGATTATGCTGGATTGCGATCACTTCAAACAGGTAAATGATCGCTACGGTCACGCGGTGGGGGATGAGGTGTTGCAAGGCTTGGCGAGTATTTTGCGCCAAAACATGCGTCAAACTGATGTGATTGGGCGCATCGGCGGCGAGGAATTTGCCGTGTTGCTCAATGATGCCAATCTTGACTCTGCACTTGAGTGGGCAGAGCGCGTGCGTGCCGCTGTGGCTGAGCGTTATTACCATGCAGAGGGCAAGCGTTTTGTCGTCACCGTAAGCATGGGTTGCGCATCCATTCGAGCGGACGATGATGAAAACATCGTGTTACTGCGTGCCGATCAGGCTTTGTATCAGGCTAAACAACGCGGTCGCAATCGGGTGGAGATGGCTTGATGGCTTTAGAAGCTGTTCAAAGTCTTTTTGATAGGACTTACGCAGAATGGTTGTTTTACTCCCTCCCCCTTGACGGGGGAGGGTCGGGGAGAGGGAGCTAAATCCACGGTTTGCGTAAGTCCTATTTGACTGTAGCCCGGATGAAGGACAGCGAAAACCAGGGGAAGCCGTGCCGATGCGTAAAGCTGCCACGGGTTAACACCCGGGTTACGAGAGCATTGAGGTCGATTTTTGCGCCGCTCAGTGAGACGTTGAACAGGCTTTAAGTCCGCAGTTTGGCCGGAAGTTTGAGATAAAACAGGGAGGGTTTATGGTCAATACGGCGAATCAGTACGCACTATCTTCCTTGCGCGGTGTGGGCGAGGCCATGCTTGCCCGCTTAAATTCTTTGGGCTTGTATCGCATTCAGGATGTTTTGCTGCACGCGCCTTTGCGCTATGAAAATCGCACCCAACTTTGTTCGATTGCCCAGTTGCAGCATGGCGAAGATGCCTTGGTTGAAGGTGTGGTGCAACAGGTGGAGCAGAGCCAGAAGGCACGACAAACCACGTGGCGCGTATCTCTGGCCGACGATAGCGGCGTGCTGAATTTGTGGTTTTTTAATCCGCCGAATGGCATTGCCGCCATGCTCAAACCGGGGCAGACGTTGCGGGCGTTTGGTGCGGTGAAGGGTGGTTTAATCGGCTTTGATATGGCGCACCCTGAGGTGACCCGCTTGCCTGCGCCGCTGGATACGGCGCTGACTCCGGTGTATCCCGCGCAAGCCGGTTTGTCCCAAAGCTATTTGCGTCGGGTGGTGAATGAAGCCTTGAGTGTGTGGGCGCAAAAGGCGGAGATTTTGCAGGACTTTGTGCCGCAGGATGTCGCGCAAGCGCATGATTTGATGGGGCTGCGTGAGGCGGTGTTGTGTTTGCACCGCCCGCCGCCGCAAGCCGCGTGTTTGCAGGCGGCCAAGCAGCGTTTAGTTTTTGAGGAATTATTAGCGCAGCAACTCGCCATGCGGCGCTGGAAAAACCATGCGCAACAGGCGTGGGCGCGTGGTCTGGAATCGGGCAATCATTTGGCACAGCGTCTGCGCAAAGGATTGGCGTTTACGCTGACCCAGGCGCAGGAGCGAGTGCTGCATGACATTGGCGAGGATTTGCGCCTAGCACGCCCGATGCGCCGCTTGGTGCAGGGCGATGTGGGTTCGGGTAAGACCGTGGTGGCGGCGCTGGCGGCGTGTGCCGCGTTGGAGCATGGTCAACAGGTGGCTCTGATGGCACCGACTGAGCTTTTGGCGGAGCAACATCAGCGCAATTTGTCGGCATGGTTTGAGCCTTTGGGCATTGCCGTGGTGGCACTGGTGGGAAGCCAGCGCAGCAGCACGCGGCGCAAGGCGCTGGAGGCGGTGGCGCAAGGTCATGCGGGGGTTGTGACGGGGACTCATGCTTTGTTTCAAGAGGGCGTGCAGTTTCACGATTTAGGCTTAATTGTGATTGATGAGCAGCATCGTTTTGGGGTGCAGCAGCGCCTTGCGTTAAGCGAAAAAGGGCGGCAGGGCGAGCGCCATCCGCATCAACTTGTGATGACCGCCACGCCGATTCCGCGCACCTTGGCAATGACCGCGTATGCTGATTTAGATGTCTCGGTGCTGGATGAATTGCCGCCGGGACGTACGCCAGTCGCCACTGCCGCCGTGCCGGATGCGCGGAGGGATGAAGTGATGGCGCGTTTGGGCACAGCGTGCCGTGCGGGTCGGCAGGCGTATTGGGTGTGTACGCTGGTGGAAGAGAGTGAAAAGCTGGAGGCCAAGGCCGCCGAGGAGGCGCATGAAACTTTGTGTGCGGCGCTGCCCGATTTGCGCGTGGGGCTGGTGCATGGGCGCATGAAGGCGCGTGATAAAGAAGCGGTGATGAGCGCGTTTAAGGCGGGCGAGCTCGATATTCTGGTGGCGACCACGGTGATTGAAGTCGGCGTGGATGTGCCGAACGCCTCTTTGATGGTGATTGAAAACGCCGAGCGGCTGGGGCTGGCGCAGTTGCACCAGTTGCGTGGGCGGGTCGGGCGCGGCGCGGTGGAATCGAGCTGCGTGCTGCTGTTCAGCCCGCCGTTATCAAGAATTGCCAAAGAGCGCCTCGCGGTCATGCGCGAGAGCAACGATGGCTTTTTGATTGCGGAAAAAGATTTGGAATTGCGCGGGCCAGGTGAGTTTTTGGGCACGCAACAGACGGGGCTTGCGCGGATGCGCTTTGCCGATCTGGCGCGGGATGGTGAGTTAATTCCACAGGTGCGCGAGGCGGCAGAACGCGTCTTGCGCGAACACCCGCAAGCGGTCGAGCCGCTCATTCAACGCTGGGTGGGCGCGGGGATGGAGTTGGCGAAGGTTTAATAGGACTTACGCAGAAATGCGGATTTAGCCCCCTCGTCCCTCTGGGGAGAGGGCTGGGGTGAGGGGTGAATCGTTCGATAATTCATCGAGATATGCCACCAAATCACCCTCACCCCGACTCTCTCCCGCTTGCGGGAGAGGGAGAAAAACCCAGTTTTGCGTAAGTCCTATTTAATTCGACAGGCTGCTAGGGCTTAAGTAGCGGCACATAATCCGAGAGGAAGGTGCCGCCTTGCTCAAAGGGTAAGTTTTCATCAATCAATGTTGGAGTAATCCCTAAACCGTAGGTAAATTCGCCGACGGTGGTGTTAATGGGGCGGTCGGTAATGATATCGCCGAGTTGGTAGGGCGTGCCGTCCTGATGCGCAAAGCCGACATCGGGTGTGCGTAGATAGCGCAGGGTGAAAGGTGTTTCGGGGAACACATCTTTACCAAAATCGTAACGCTGGGTGACGACGACTTGACGATAGCGCGCTGCTCCGGCGAGTGCATTTTGACGGGTTGGCAAGAAAAGCTCGGGGCGAATCCTGCCCATGCTATCCAAATATTCATTGCGGGCAGTGAAATCGCGCATGAGTTTGAGGCGCAGGGCTTGGGCTTGTTTAATGCCTTCGGCATCCTTCGCTGCGAGTAAAGGCTCCAATGCAGGCCAGTTATTGGAGTAACCTTGGGCTTGGGTAATGTGTGCGACAAGGTAATCTTCTACCGTTTTTGGCATATCGCCATACAAAGATGCGCCGACGACATAATCCAAAAATACCCTAAACTCGCCTTTATTTAAGAATCGGTTTTGCGGTTCTTTTACGCTCATAAAGCCTGGGTTTTCGGTAAGTAAAGCCTGAGCCTTGGCGGTATAACCTAAATAGTTCATTTCGCCCCAGCCCGCGTCCCCTGCAAATTTGCGTGGCAGTGCCCATGTGGAGTCAATCGTATTGCCGACTCCGGAGGTATAAGTGGCATTTTGGCCGATTTCGGATTGGCGCACGTTGCCGGAGTGGCAGCCCACGCACTGGGTAAGCTCGGAGGGAGTTTGCGGGCGCAATGCACCTTGAGAGTCCTCAATCCAGCCGCCCAAAATCCAGCCGACGCCATTTTCAATCCAGCCCTGTTCGCGGTTGGCATACACGGGTGCGCCTTCGTCTTTTAAGCCTTTGCCAAACTCTTCGGGATACCAAGGGTGAGTTTTAACCATATAGCGAACTTCTTTGACACGTTGCGAGCGCGTGCCGGGGAATTGGCTAATCGCTTGATTGCTGCCATCGGCTTCGACATCCACATAATGCAAGGGGTGGGCAAACTCAGTGCCAAGAGGGTATTGACCGCGAATAATGTCGATATTTTTGGCAGCACCAGTATATTTTGTTTCGCCGCTTAGTCGATCTTGGATATTGCGCTCGACTAAATCGAGGTTATTTTTATACGTCGTTAAATCAAAAACGCCATCTTCTTTTTGCATGAATATGACAGGCAAACGAATATAAATACCGGAAACACTTCCGGCTAAGGGGGTAAAAATGCCGTAGGGCATGAAATTTACGGCGCGCCAGCCGGTATTAAAGCCTTGTCCATCATTGAAGAATGCGCGAGCTTCGGTCGTGCTGCGCACAAAGCCATCGTTTTTGGCGGGCAAATCTTCGGGCGATAGGCCGGGGAATAGGCGGAAGGGCGAGTCAATTTTAGGGTCCCAGTCTTTGACCGAGCCGGGGCGTTGGGCAAAGGCGGCTTTCCAGTTGTCTTGGCGAATATAGCTTTGCATATCCCAGTCTTCGGGTTTATAGCCTTGGGCATCGACGGCTTTGCGTAATTCATCCGGTTTGAGGGTGTTAATCCACGGGTTAATACTTGAATTAACCACATACGGGAAATTCACCACACCAAAGGCATAATCGGCTTGCAAATTGCCGACATTGGGATTAGCTCCCGCCATGGCGTTGTTATTGCCAAGTTTTAGATTAGCCACGCCATCGGTATGGCAAAACATGCAGGCATTTTGTGCGCCATGGCTGGTTTCGATATAGCACTGCGCGGGGATATGGGCATGGGGGTTGGGAAAAGTGCCACGGTCAATGGCAATGCCCTTGAGCGCAGAGGGGGTTGCTGGTGGCGAGGTGGGTTTGGGCGGCAACGTGCCTTCCGTGACTGTGCTCGTGCTTGCGCCGCCTCCGCCGCAGGATACAACAGTGGCTCCAATGGCGGCGCTGGCAAGAATCACGGCGATGGGCGTGAGATTGATGGAATTGATTTTCATGCTGTATCCGCTGTGTTTGTTTTGTTGATAATTCCCTGATGACTCTTCAAGAAGCTATCAACAATACAGGGCTGGAGAATGAACTCCAACCCGTGTGTTAAGAACCTAGTTCATGGCTTAAATCATGGTTAGGCGAGGGTTACTTAATCGCGGGCAGGCCGCCGATGTAACCCACATTCGCCGTCAAGCGATAGTTGGAAACACCATACTTATTCGTGCCATAGGTCGATTTGGCCAAGGTATCTAAACGCCCGGTTAGATCCTTATTCTGGGATTTAATCCAGTCGCCTTGGTGCTGGTTGTTGGACATGATGTAGGCGTAGCCATTCATGTCGTCCACCACTTGCAGGCCCGTTGATTCGGCACCTGCTGCGACGCTTAGGATACGGCTCAGCTTCTTGGTATCGACGTTGTAAGCCCAAACGTAGTTGTTGACGTGGTTGCCGGAGTCTTCGCCAACAAACAGCGTACGCATTTTCTCAGAGAAGAAAATGTTGTCGGTGTTGGAGATAGAGTTCACGTCCGCAATATTACCGTTGGCATCTGCGGGGATGGGCTTACCAAGCAGCGCGGGTTCAACGTAGGCCTTGGTCGCTACATACGCAGAGTTGATGGGTGCGCCATTGGTGTCATTCTGATTGCTTGCCAAATCAAAGGTGTAGGTCGCACCCGCGTTGTTTGCCTTGACGCGGATATGATCCACCGGGCCGCCATCTTTGGCGAGCATCGAGCTTTGGGTATAGCTGATGGCGTAGTACATCTTTTTGTCTTTTTCGTTGAACGCTACGCCTTCACCCTTGGTGAATTCGGTGGTGGCGCCCTTATAGGCCGCATAACGACGGGTTTCAAGATACGCCGCCGCTTTTTCCATACCGGGCTTGAGTTTCAACCAGATGGTTTCATATGAGCCTGCGCGGGTCGGGATAAAGCCTGCTTGTTCAGTTAAAGATGTTTCAAAGATGTCGGTAAGAGTGATGCCGCTATCGATGATTTTTTTGATTTCATCGTAGTTGGCTGAGCCGAGCTTAATCCATGTAATGTCGGCGGTGCCGCCATCTTCACCATCTGGCGAGGTTTGATTCCACTTGGCGGCGTACAAGCTGCCACCGGCTTTGGGATCGTTTTGCTTGTTGCCTACAAACATGAATAGACCGGAATATGCGCCGTCGTCACCGAAAATGGCGGTGCGACCATCGGCGGCAAAGCGTGCCATTTCCCATGTGCCGCGCCCCATGCCGTAGTGCTTGGTGACGACTTTGCTGCCATCTTCTTTGACTGCGACTTCAATCGGGTAGCCGTAGTGGTAAGGGTTGGCTTGTTGGGTGTTTTTGAAGTACACCTCAGTCATGGCCTTCAGGCCTGCAGTCGTGGTTGAGTAGGATTTTTCCCCAGGTACAAAATACAGGTCATAGTCTTCTTCACCACCGAGGTGGGTGTTCCACGGGGTGGGGCCGCCATAGCAGAAAATCCAACCGCCATTGACGGATTTGAAGTCAACCGGGGTTTGGCTGGCAACGCTCAGCTTGCCATCGCTGGATTGGTTGATGCTGGAAAGCCCCATGCTCATGGGCATACGGGTGTACCAGTTGGCGACTTTGTAGGCGGTTTGGCCATTGGTCAATACATCGTCGTATTCCCAGTGGTTGACGAGAAAGAGTTTGTTGCCCACTTTGAGCAGGCTGTTGGCATCGGCGGTTTCAGCAATCACCATGTCCCCGTTCGGATCTTTGATCGGGGTCATGTCCATATCATAAACTTGGGCAGCGGCGTATTTTTTGCCGTTAACGACGCTAATTTCATCGGTGTTTTTGAACAGGGTGTTGTAGCTCAAAGGGTAGGTCTTGGTGCTGCCGTCTGACATGGTGACAGTGGCGACCGAGGTGGTGTAAGTTTTGAGCATGTCGGCTTCGGTCGTGGCGACTGGTGTGCTGCTGAATTCAACGCTCTTGATGTCGGCGTTGACTAAGGTGCTTTGCAGAAGGTGGGCGATGACTTCATCTCGAAGCTTAATTTTGTTGCTGTCCAAGCCGCAAGATTCTTTTAGATCCTTGGTGAAATCACATCCCGCTTTAAGGGTCGGGTTGTCGAGGGTGATGCCATTGTCCGGGTTACCATCTTTATCTAGGCTTTGCAGCAGCGTAGCCAGAGCCACGGTCTTTTCACCTAGGATGTTGGCTTCTCCGGTCAAGTCGTTTAGGAAGAGTTTAGTTGAGCCGCTGGCTTTGCCTATATTCAAATCGCCGATCTTGAAGGCAACTTCGTCATCTTTGAGGTAGGAAAACTCACCCTTAGCGTTTGTGGTGCAGCCCTTGGGGCAAGCTTTGGAGAAATAGGTGACACCCTCGACGGCGGAATCCAGCAGGACACCCTTAAGAGTGGCCGGTGCGGTATCAGTTGAGGATTGAGTAGTGGCTGCAACATCATCATCACCGCCGCATCCAGTCAGGGCGAAACTTACTGCGAGCGCAACGGCGCTGAGGGGGAATAGGGCAAATAAACGCGGGTTCATGGAACAATCTCCTAATCTGTGGTTAGTGGTTTTGTGCAAAGCCCGCACTTTATGAACGAGTTTTGTTTATTCTTGATGACAAGATTGAGGGTGCTCGTAGTGTTTGGGGCTTGAATAGGAAGGTTTGATGTTGGCAAAACATGATGAGCGACTTGTCTGGCTGCAAAGCTTAGGCTCACTCACCAAACGCTTGCGGCGGGTGTGTCCTGGCGAGCTGTATGTTGAGGTGTTGCACGAGGGTTGGGTGCGTGCTGATTTTGCGGTGGCGCAAGGCTTGGCGCTGCGCGTGGGGGTGTGGGTGTGGCGGCGCGAGGTGGTGTTGCGTTGCGATGGGCTGCCTTATGTTCATGCGCAAAGTTTTGTGGGTCGGGCGGGTTTGAGGCGTTTGGGGTTGCGGCGTTTGGGGCAAAAACCTTTGGGGGAGGTGTTGTTTCGGCGCGGTTCGGTGTGTGCAGGGCGCGGGGTGGTGCGGCGGTTTGCTTGGCATTCAACGGGCAAGGCGCGGCGGCGTTGGGGTGTGTTTAGGGTGCATGGACACCGTGTGCTGCTTTGGGAGGATTTTTTAAGCTCGCTGCCGCCGATGCGGGGTTGATAAAGAGACCGCGGTGTCATGCGGGTGCAGCTTGGATGCGTTAGGTTGCGGTCATTCTGAAAACGAGGGAAATGAAGATGCTGAAGCTTGATGAACTTGCTCGTCCGCTGTCCGAGGGCTGTGTGCATGTACTGCGCTTGCGTTTGCATGAGTTTGTGGTGCGCGGGCAGGCGTTGTTGGATGCGCCAAAAACTGAGGAGGCGCTGCATGATGCGCGGGTGGCGATTCGGCGGGCGCGGGTGTGGTTGAAGCTTGCGCAAGATGCCGTGGCGGTGACGCATAAAAATCGTCATGCCTTGCGTGCGTTTGCCCGCGAAAGCTCGCCGGTGCGTGACTTGGAGGTGCAGCTTGCTTGGCTTGCGGCTTTATCTTTGCAGGATGATGAAGCGTTGGGGCAGCAGGCTTTGCTTGCGCTTTTGCAGGATGAATTGGAGCACAAGCGCGCATTGTTGCTGGACACTCTGCCGGAGGCGCTGGCGGGTGCACGTCATGCGTTGAAAGATTTGCATGGGTTGGATGCGCATGATGAGCCTTTGGGTGCATGGCTTGCGGAGCAGTGGATGGATGTGGCGGCGTTTTTGATTGAGGATGTGCCGCATCTGCCGGAGAATTTGCACGCGGTGCGCCTTGTGGGCAAGCAGTTGCGCTACATGCTTGAGCCGCTGGTCGAGGCGCTGGGTGCGGAGGATGTGATGCAGGTGCTGCGGCGTGGGCAGGATGCGTTAGGAAGGGTGAATGATGCGCAGGTGTTGCGTACGGCCTTGCCGCGTTACATCGGGCAGGTGATGGGGCAGCAGGTGGAGGCGGATGTGCACTTGGCGCTGGATATGGAGCTTGCGCCGACTTGGGCTATGCCGCCTGCGTGGGCGGGTTTGCGTGCGGTATGTGCAAAGGCGCTGGAGGAAGAAGCCGAGGCTTTGGCCGAGCTGCATGGCTGGCGCTTGGCGCATGCGGATACTTTGGTGGCGGGCTTGCAGCGTATTGGGGTGCAGCTTGCAGGCTCGGGGTTTGATGGGTTTGGTAACCCGACTTAAGGTGGCGTGGATTTATTCATCAACCGTCATTGCGAGCGTAGCGAAGCAATCTATAACTTCATTAAAATCATCAGGTTATGGATTGCTACGTCGCTACGCTTTTCACAATGATGAATTAATCAGTGAGTCCTTAGCTTTTGGGAGAGTGTAGGAGCGAGTTTGCTTCTACCGAGTTTTCAAGCGTTGGATGAGCTCGTCTTTTAGGGTGTTGAATGCCTTGTCGTTCAGCACTTCAACACCATAGCAGGCTGCATCCAGGCGGGCGTTCAATGCTTCCATGTCCGATAAATGACGCGGCGCGGCAGCTTTCCATGCCGAGCGCAGCGCTTTGGGCGATTGGGCGGCTTGCAATGCTTTGAGGCATTTACGACGTTGTTTCCAGCTTGTGATGCCTTGTTGGGCGAATGGCCATGTGCCAATAAGCAATAAAATGAAGGCAGTCGCGCCTAATGTCCACGGTAGCCAGGGGCGTAAAGCAATCCAGAGCGGGTGTTCGACCGTGAGAGTTGTTGATGGCAACGTGGCGTGTTGGATGTCGCCTGTGCTGGGGTTCACAAAGGGTAGGGTGATGGACGGAAGCTGCAGCTTGCCGCTTGTTTGCGACTCAAAGGTCAGGCGGACTTCAGCCTGTTGTTTGAGGGGCTGGGTTGGGTCGATGTTGTCAACAAGGCGCACTTCCGGCGGGTAGATGCGTAAGTCGCCACTGCTGCGTAGGCTTTCATCCAGCCAGTGACGCAGGCCGCGTGTGGTTAACCCGCTGCCTTGAATGTTGAAGTTGATGTTGAACGGGCGGCCGCGTGGCACTGCCTCGGGCGGGGGGGCGAGCTTGAGTTGCAGCATGCTCACGGGGACATCGGCGGGCAGCAGTGGATTGAGCGGGCGCACTTTGAGCTGCAGTGCGTTGGGCGTGAGGCTGATACGCCCTTGTCCGCTGAGTCGCAGCTCAATGCTCGGTGGTTGCAGGGTGATGTTGCCCGCGTACAAGGGCATGAGCGCCCAGTGTTGGCGGCGCAAAATGCGCAGGCCTTCCGGGGTTTGGATGCGCTCCTCAGATGGGTTGAGGGGGCGCAGGCTTAATCCGGATGGTGTCCAAGGGGCGGTGGTTTGTTCGATGATGGAGCGATCATCGACCACTTCGATGGTGAGCAAAACTTCTTCACGCACCCAAGGCGTTGTGTTGGAAAGGCTGGCGTTGACGCGGATCTCTGCATGGGTTAGGACGGGTAAACAAGCCAGCAGGAATAACAGAAACAGGCGTCGCAATTGACGCCCTGATTGAGGTCTCTGCCCCCTCTCCCTCGCGGCTTCGCCCCCCTCGCTTCGCTCTCCCCGCGAGGGGAGAGGGGATAAAACAACGGTTGAGAGCTCGTTTGTGCGGTCTGACTCCCTCCCCCTTGATGGGGGAGGGTTGGGGAG
>JBFXGB010000034.1:0-19878 GCA_050178405.1 Halothiobacillaceae bacterium | reverse complement strand
CAGCAAAAAATGGACCATGCCCATCCGAGATTGGAAAGCCGCATTAAACCGGTTTACCATCCAATTCGAGGACAGGATCCCTCTGCATTAACCTAAACACCGGTTACACAAAATTCGGGATACCCCCAATGATGGGACGAGCGATTATCTGATCAACAAAATAAACTTTAACAAAGATTCCACTCTCGTTTCATCCACGACGTCATCCGATAACAGCGCGGTCAATCTAGGTTTGTCGGCTTCCTTAGCCGATACCGATGGCTCTGAGACATTGATGAGTCTAGTGATGAGCAACATCCCTGTGGGCTTTACCCTCACCGATGGCACGAACACGTTTACTGCCACCGCTGGAAATATGAGTGTAGATGTTAAAAACTGGAGCTTATCGAATCTTGAGGTGATTATTCCTAAAAACACCGAGGGCACAGCAACACTTACTGCGACAGCCACTTCGCAGGAGTCCTCAGGTGCTACTGCAAGTGCTTCGGCAAATGTCGCCATCGTGATTACACATGTGCAAAGCAGTACGGCGGATACAATCATATCCAATACTTCCACAACAGGTGGCGATGTCATCCTTCCTGCGTGGGCACTGCTTTATAACGATGTGGGTACACAGAATGTCGCAGGTGTTGCAGGCGGAAGTGGTCTTACTCCTTCGCTTGCAAGTGGAGTCATCACGCTAACGGATTCGACAGGGTCTTTTACATACACTGCTTCTAGTACCGTAACCAATGCCGCAGATGGCTCTACAAGTACTGTCACTTCGGCAGCAGCTACAGCGACAGTGACGCGTGATGATTCAGATAATTTTGATGGAAATGCTTCAGACGACATCTTGATCGATACGCGTAGTGTAGACAACACGCTCAACGGCTTAGGTGGTAACGATGTACTTCTAGGTGCAGGTGGCAATGACACCCTTGATGGTGGCGATGGTAATGACCTGCTCGATGGTGGTGCGGGCAATGACACGCTCAATGGTGGCAACGGAAGTGACATTTTCCACTTCCGAAACTTAAATAATAGCGATGCTCGTGCAGGCAATGGTACCTATACCATCAGTGCGTTTATCACCGACAAGGACGGCATATTTGATGCCGATGAAGACATCTTAGATTTGTCTGCCCTCTTCTCGGATGCAGGCATTACAGTGAACGCTAGCAATGTGAATGACTATCTCAATATGAACGGCACAACCCTGCAGATTGATCGTGATGGTACTGGAGGCAACTTCGACATGACCGATTTTGTGACGATGACAGGCACCACCATCACCGATGCGGACTTTGACAACCTGATTGCCGCTGGGCAGTTTGTGTTGTAAGCCTACCGCATCGCCTTGAAGGGCGATGGCGCCGATTACACGCTGGCCTGTGTTGATGGGTACTTACGCAGATCGGTGAGTTTTCGGGTTGGAATTCAGCTTTATATTGTCGCCTCATCCAAGACTTGGACGGGGCGATTTTTTTTGCGCGCGCTAAACATGAAACCCGGTCCCGATAGAGTTGATGGCTTGCGGAACAGTAAACGCTTCGGATTGATGGTCTTTGCGGCGCTGTTTGGTTTTGATTCTTAAGGGAGCTTCTAAAAAACTGTCTATGTGAGGAATGGCCTTAAGCCGCGAGCAAGGCGTGGCGGGACTTGGCAACACATAAAGAGCAGTGACCAAACAGCAAAGTGGATTGCTTCGCGACTGTCATTGCAAGGCCAAAGGCCGTGGTAATCGACAAGACGATATTCGGGTTTTTAGAAGCCCTTATTTTGGGAAGAAAATCATGTGCTTGCCGCGTTGTTTAACATTTGGCAAGCAAGTTCTGCCATGCTGCGCACGCCGTCGGCAGCGCCTAGGCGTGTTTTAACTTCGGCTAGGGCGTATTGCATGGTTTGGCGATAGTCGAGGTCGTCGAGAATGCGGCGGATTTCGTTCGCTAGGCTCTGAGGCTGGGCGGCGTTTTGCACAAATTCTTGCACGATTTGGCGTTCGGCAACGATGTTGACGAGGGCAATGTTGGGGATGCGAATCAGGGGTTTGAGTAAGAAGTAGGTCAGTGGAGAAACTTTGTAGAGTACGGCCATCGGCACGCCCATGAGGGCGGTTTCTAGGGTGGCGGTGCCTGAGGCGACCATGGCGGCATCGCAACAGGCGAGGACATCGTAGCTGCGACCATGCACGTGCGTGATATTGACGGGTGCGTTGTGCAGCAAGGGTTGCAGCAGTTCGTCGCCGATGGTGCTGGCTTGGGGCAGGATAAATTGCAGGCTTGGGCGCTCGGAGGCAAGGCGCGCAGCGGCTTGTAACATAACCGGGAGCAGACGTTGGACTTCGGCTTTGCGGCTGCCGGGTAAGAGTCCGATGACGGGGCGGCTTGGGTCTAGGCCAAATTCGCGCATGAGGGCTTCGCGGGTGTTGCTGGCCTGCACCCGCCCCGCAAGAGGGTGGCCAACATAGCGCACGGGGATGTGGTGTGCTTCATAAAACTTGGTTTCAAACGGGAAAATGACGGCCATCATGTCGATGGCTTGGCCGTATTTTTTCACGCGCCCCGGTCGCCATGCCCAGACTTGTGGGCTGACGTAAAACAAGACTTTAATGCCGCAGGCTTTGGCGTGGCGAGCGAGTTTAAGGTTGAATTCTTTGTAATCGACGCAGATTAAAAGGTCGGGGCGTATGGTGCAGACGGCGTGCTGCATGGTTTTAAGGGCGTGGCGAATCGCGCCGTAATGACGTAAAACTTCGCCAATACCAACAACGCCGATATGGCTGGAATCGACAATAATTTCGATGCCCGCCTCACGCATGGCGGCGCTGCCCATGCCTGTGCCGCGTAAGTTTGGGTTGCGCTCGCGCATGGCACGAAAAACAGCGGCGGCATGTTTGTCGCCGGAGGCTTCGCCGGCGGAGAACATGACGTGGGGGTGGGTGGGTGGGTTGATGCTCAAAGCGACCCCCTCTCCCCAGCCCTCCCCCGCAAGGGGGGAGGGAGCAAATCCTTAACCGATAGCACGGCGAATCACACTGCAAATCTGCTCGATGGCGATATCGCTTAGTTCAGGGTAAATCGGCAAAGACAAGCAGCGTTGCGCCACGCTTTCGGCATGGGGAAGTTTTAAGCTGGGGTAGTCGGGTTTGAATACGTTTTGTTGATGCAGCGGAATCGGGTAGTAAATCGCCGAGGCGATGTTTTCAAGCTGCAATGCTTGTTGAATGGCTTCGCGCTGGTCGGTAAGTAAGGTGTATTGATGAAAAACATGCGTGCCAATGCCGTCTTCATGTGGCGTGGTGAGCGGCAAGCCCGCAAGCCCAGTGTTATAGCGGTGGGCCACACGGCGGCGCTCGCTGTTGTAGTGGGCAATGTGCTTAATTTTGGCGCGCAAAATCACAGCTTGCATCTCGTCCAAGCGGCTGTTGTAGCCGATGATGTCGTGGTAGTAGCGCACTTTGCTGCCGTGGTTGCGTAGCTGGCGCAGGGTTTCGGCGAGTGTGTCATCATGGGTGGTGACCATGCCGCCGTCGCCAAAACAGCCTAAGTTTTTGCTAGGGAAGAAGCTGAACGCACCCACATCGCCCATGCCGCCGGTCATGTGGCCTTCGATGTCCGCACCAAAGGATTGGGCGCAATCTTCGATGATTTTGAGTTGGTGTTTAATCGCAATGGCGCGAATGGCGGCCATGTTGGCGGGTTGGCCGAACAGGTGTACCGGCATAATGGCACGGGTTTTGGGGGTGATGGCCGCTTCAATTTGCGTCACGTCGATGTTGAAGCTTTGCGGGTCAATATCGACAAACACCGGACGCGCGCCGACGTAACGGATGGCTTCGGCAGTGGCGATAAAGGTGAACGGGGTGGTAATCACCTCGTCGCCGCAGTGAATGCCGGCGGCAATTAAGGCCAAGTGCAGGGCATCGGTGCCGTTCGCGACGGTGATGGCATGTTTTACACCCAAATGTGCAGCGGCTTCGTCTTCAAAGGCGCGTACATTGGGGCCAAGGATAAATTGGGCTGTGGTTAATGTATTGAGCAGCCCCGCGTCGATTTCGGTTTTTAGGGCTTGGTATTGGGCGGTCAGGTCAACCATTGGAATGGGCATGGTGGGTCTCGGTAGATGAATGGGTGAAGAAATTTTTAGCCACAGAGGGCACAGAGCCTGTTTACAATTTTGTGCGAAGCAAATGACTGCGCAGAAAGAATCTTAAAAATCATCATGTAGCCCGGGTGTCAACCCGGGGAAGGCATCGTTTGTGGTGCGGCTGATCCCGGATTCTCGCTACGCTTCATCCGGGCTACACGGTTTTAAGTTTGGCGCTAATCGCCTCAGCAGCCGCCAAGGCACGGCGACCTGCTTCACCGGGCACACGCGGAGTTTTATTGTGCAGGCAGCAATCGACAAAATGCCGAATCTCTTCCAGCAAAGCGTCGCTGGACTCAAAACGCTGTTCATCGGGAATGAAATTCGGCACGCCGGGGAACATTTCGCCCTCCCCACGCTGGTAACTCGAAAGTACGCGATTCTGGAAATCCACCGAAAGATAAGCATCCTTCTGGAACAGGCGCATTTTGCGTTCGCTTTTTAGGCTGATGCGGCTGGCGGTGACATTGGCGACGCAGCCGTTGGCAAAGGTCAGGCGGGCATTGGCGATGTCGGTGTCGTTGGTGAGCACCGCCGCGCCGCTGGCTTCAATGGCTGTAATTTCGGAGTCCACCATGTCGAGGATGATGTCGATGTCGTGAATCATTAAATCCAGCACCACGCTGACATCGGTGGCACGCGGTTTGAACGGCGCAAGACGGGTCGATTCAATAAAACACGGCGCATTGAGTAAGCCTTCTAGGGCAAGAATGGCGGGATTGAAGCGCTCCAGATGACCGACCATGAGCACACGGCGCTGCTCGTGTGCCAGGCGAATCAGCTCATCGGCCTCAAGTACCGTGGTGGTCATGGGTTTTTCGACCAAGACATGCACACCCGCCAAAAGAAAGTCGCGCGCGACTTGAAAGTGCAGGCTCGTGGGCACAGCGATACTGACCGCATCGACCTTGCCGAGCAATTCGCGGTAGTCGCCTAAAGCTTGGCAACCGTGCTTGGCAGCAATAGCCGCCGCAGCTTCGGGGTCGGTATCGACAATGGCAACGAGTTCACATTCGGGCAAGGCTGCGTATTTATCGGCGTGAAATTTGCCAAGATAGCCAGTGCCAATCACGGCGCACTTAAGAGGAGTCATGCTTTATCCTGTGCCATTATTTTTAGAATTGCGGAATTATAGGCCATGCGTGCAGATTCTTATGACTTGTTTGCTGAATTGGACGCGCCCAAGCGTTGGGTGGCGGGGGTGGACGAGGCCGGGCGCGGCCCTTTGGCCGGGGCAGTGTTCGCGGCGGCAGTGATTCTTGATCCGGAGCAACCGATTGCGGGCTTGAATGACTCGAAAAAGTTAAGTGAAAAACGCCGCGAAACCTTGTTTATCGAAATTCAGACCAAGGCGCTGGCCTGGAGCATTGCCGAGGCGAGCGCAGCGGAAATTGATGAAATCAATATCTTGCAAGCCAGTTTATTAGCCATGCAGCGGGCGGTGGCGGGCTTGCGCATTGCGCCGTCCGAGGTCTGGGTGGATGGCAACCGTGCACCAAAATTCGCGTGCCCAGCACGAGCGATTATCGGCGGCGACGCGCTCGAACCGTGCATTAGCGCCGCCTCCATTTTGGCCAAAGTGGCGCGGGATAGAACCTTGCTGGATTTGCACACACGCTTCCCGCAATACGGTTTTAATCGCCACAAGGGCTACCCCACGGCGGAACACATGGCGGCACTGGCTGCGCACGGGGCCTGCCCGGAACATCGCCGGAGTTTTGCGCCAGTAAAAAGGGTGTTGTAAGTATTAGGACTTACGCAAACCGCGCTAAAAACCGCTAGATGTAGGTGCGAATTTATTCGCACATGGCACATGTTGTGTGCGAATAAATTCGCACCTACACGTTAAAAGGTGTTTTGCGTAAGTCCTAAGTATTTTAGGGGCGTTCCTGTCCCTGAGCGATAAGAAGGATGATGAATAATAAAAAACGACGCCACATCCAACTGCGCTATTGATTTACAACGCCCGATCCGCCAAATGCCCTTTAGTCTCCAACCAAGCGCGGCGATCCGAGGCACGTTTTTTGGCAAGCAGCATGTCCAACATCAGATGTGCCGAGGCCGCGTCATCCGGCAAGGCTTCATCCGACCAATCAAGGCGTAACAGCCGCCGCGTTTCTGGGGCAATGGTCGATTCGCGCAGCTGCATAGGGTTCATCTCCCCCAGGCCTTTGAAGCGGGTGACATTGATTTTGCCGCTCTTTTCGGCTTTGAGCCGGTCCAGAATGCCCTCACGCTCATGCTCATCTAACGCATAAAACACGCGCTTGCCCGCATCGATACGGAACAAGGGCGGCATGGCCACGAACACATGCCCGGCTTGCACGAGGCTTGCAAAATGGCGCACAAACAAGGCGCAGAGCAAAGTCGCAATATGCTGACCATCGGAATCCGCATCCGCCAAGATGCAAATTTTGCCGTAGCGCAGGCCGCTTAAATCCGGATTCCCCGGCTCAAGCCCCAGTGCTACGGCAATATCGTGTACTTCGTTAGAGGCCAAAACTTGATCGGATTCGGTTTCCCAAGTGTTCAGAATTTTGCCCCGCAGCGGCAGGATGGCTTGAAAATCGCGTTCGCGTGCCTGTTTGGCCGAGCCACCTGCGGAATCGCCTTCCACCAGAAATAGCTCGGTGCGGCTGAGATCAGTGGACTGGCAATCCGCCAATTTACCGGGGAGCGCAGGGCCTTGGGTAATGCGTTTGCGCACTACTTTTTTCTCGTCTCGCACCCGGCGTGTGGCGCGTGCAATGGCTAGTGCAGCAATCTGCTCGCCCAGATCCGGCTGTTGATGTAGCCACAGGCTAAAGTGATCTTTAATCACCCCGGCGACAAAGGCGGCACTTTCGCGTGAACTTAAGCGCTCTTTGGTCTGCCCTGCAAATTGCGGCTCGCGCATTTTGAGCGACAACACAAACACCACGTCTTGCCACACGTCTTCGGCGGCGAGCTTTAAGCCACGCGGCAACAAATTGCGTACTTCGCAAAACTCGCGCATCGCCTCGGTTAAGCCGAGGCGCAGCCCGTTGACATGCGTGCCGCCTTGGGTGGTGGGAATCAGGTTGACGTAGCTTTCCTGTATCGGCTCTTGGCGCTGATCGGCCTCGTCCACCCGCCAGCCCAGCGCCCAATCCACCGCTTCGCGATCCCCAGCCATGCTGCCGGTAAACGCCTGCTCCGGCAAAATCGCCTGCCCCTGCAAGGCTTCGAGCAAATAATCGCGCAAACCGTCGGCATAACACCATTGCTCGCTGTGCACCTCGGCATCGCTTGCATCATTAAAAATGACGGTAAGGCCGGGGCAAAGCACCGCCTTGGCGCGCAAAAGCTGGCGCAGCTTGTTAGTTAGAAATTTGGGCGTATCAAAAAAACGCGCCTCCGGCCAAAAGCGCAGTTCAGTCCCCGTGCGATTGCGCGGCGCATTGCCGACGATGGCCAACTCGTCCACTTTGGCACCGTAAGCAAAGCGCATGGCGTATTCCTTGCCACCGCGCCAAACTTTGATTTCTAGCCGCTCAGAGAGTGCATTCACCACCGACACCCCGACCCCATGCAGCCCGCCGGAAAAACCATACGCCTTTTCGGAAAACTTACCGCCCGCGTGCAATCGGGTCAAAATCACTTCCACGCCGGATACGCCCTCTTCTGGGTGAATATCCACCGGCATCCCGCGACCATCGTCCAATACCGACACCGAACCATCGGCATGCAAGGTCACTTCGATGCGCGTGGCATACCCCGACAGAGCTTCATCGACGCTGTTGTCGATGACCTCCTGCGCCAAATGATTCGGGCGCGTGGTATCAGTGTACATGCCAGGGCGCTTGCGCACCGGATCAAGACCGGTGAGCACTTCAATGGCGGCGGCGTTGTAAGTGGCGATGGTCATGAATTAAATCCTTGTTTTGCCACAGAGGTCACAGAGAACACAGAGTCGATCATTTTGCATGAATTAGGACTTACGCTAAATGGCGGACTTAACAAAGTAGCGCAGTTGATGGATAGCAAGTATCCATAACAGCCGAGCCGACTGTGTAGCCTGCCCCCGGGTTAACACCCGGGCTACATGAACTCGTGGTGGTGGTTTCGGCCATAGCTTGATTCGCCTGCCCCCGGGTTGACACCCGAGCCACATGAACTCTCTCCAGCAAAGAGACTCAATGCCATCTCTGTGCCCTTTGTGGCTAAAAAAACGCTGTTAAGCCCCTTCAGCCAGCAGCGCCTTCATCGACAAGCTGATTTTGCCCTGCTTCACTTCTAGCACTTTGACATCAATCATCTGACCTTCGGCCAGAAAATCGCCGACATTCTCTACGCGCTCGCTTGATATTTGTGAAATATGCAGCAAACCATCCTTGCCCGGCAAGATATTCACAAACGCGCCAAATTCAACGATTTTGACCACCTTGCCGTTGTACACCTTGCCGACTTCGACTTCGACCGTAATCTGCTCGATGCGGCGGCGTGCCTCATCTGCCGCTTCTTGCGAGGTGGACGCAATGGTAATCGTGCCGTCTTCGTTATTGATGTCGATATTCGTGCCGGTGTCTTTGGTAATGGCTTGAATCGTCGCCCCGCCTTTGCCGATGACCTCACGGATTTTGTTGGTGGGAATTTTGAACACCGTATAACTCGGCGCGTGGGCAGAGACTTTTTCACGCGGCGCGCTCAAGCCTGCATTCATAATGCCCAAAATGTGCAAGCGCCCGGCTTTGGCTTGATTCAATGCAATGTCCATGATTTCGCGGGTAATGCCCTTGATTTTCATGTCCATTTGCAGCGCGGTCACGCCCGCTTCCGTGCCTGCCACCTTGAAATCCATATCGCCCAAGTGATCTTCATCGCCCAAAATATCCGACAACACCGCAAACTGCTCGCCGTCTTTAATCAGCCCCATGGCAATGCCGGCGACTTGGGACTTGAGCGGCACGCCCGCATCCAACATGGCCAAGGACGCGCCACACACCGAAGCCATGGAGCTGGAGCCATTGGATTCAGTAATTTCCGACACCACGCGCATCACATACGGAAAGTTATCCATACCCGGCAACACCGCCGTCACGCCGCGTTTAGCAAGATTGCCGTGACCGATTTCGCGGCGTTTGGGCGCACCAAAACGACCGGTTTCGCCAACGCAGAACGGCGGAAAGTTGTAATGCAGCATGAATGGGTCTTTGCGCTCGCCTTCAATCGCATCAATCAGCTGCGCATCGCGTGCCGTGCCCAAAGTGGCCACCACCAACGCTTGCGTTTCGCCGCGTGTAAACAAGGCCGAGCCATGCACACGCGGCAGAATGCCGGTTTTGACCGTAATCGGACGAATGCTTTTCACATCGCGCCCATCAATGCGCGGCTCGCCCTGCAAAATACGCGTGCGCACAATGCTGGATTCCAAATCGAACAGCATCGTTTCTACGGTGTGCTTGTCGCTACGCACTACATCCCCCGTGCAAAAGTGCGCAATCGCCGCTGCGCGAATTTCGCTCACACGCGCGTAACGCTCTTGCTTGGCGGTAATGCGATAGGCATCGGCCAAATCCTTGCGCACCAATAAGTCAATGTCCGCACGCAAAGCGGCATCCGGTTCAGGAGCCTGCCAATCCCAAGGCTCTGCGCCCGCATCACGCGCCAAGTCTTGGATCGCCTCAATGGCGACTTTAAGCTGCTCATGCCCGAACACCACCGCGCCTAACATAATGTCTTCGGACAATTCTTGGGCTTCGGACTCGACCATTAGCACCGCGTCTTCCGTGCCTGCCACCACCAAATCCATCTTGGAGGTTTTTAATTCCGCACGCCCCGGGTTGATGATGTAGTTCCCGTCGATATAGCCCACGCGCACGCCCGCCAAAGGGCCGTGAAAAGGAATGCCCGACACCGCAAGCGCCGCCGATGCCCCCAGCATAGCCGGAATATCGGCGGGCATATCCGGATCATTGGAATGCACCACGGCAATAATCTGCACTTCGTTGTAGAAGCCTTCGGGGAAAAGTGGGCGCATGGGGCGATCCATCAAACGCGCCGCCAAAATCTCATGCTCCGCCGCCTGGCCTTCACGCTTCTTAAAGCCACCAGGAATGCGTCCTGTGGCGTAATAACGCTCCTGATATTCAATGGTGAGTGGCAAAAAATTCTGCCCAACTTCAGCGTCTTTACGCGCCACCACCGTGACCAAAACCACCGTATCACCCATACGCACAAGCACCGCGCCGCTGGCTTGACGCGCAATTTCGCCGGTTTCCAAGGTGACGCTATGACTGCCGTATTGGAAGGTTTTAGTGGTGGGTTTGAGCACGATAGGAATCCTAAAATAGTTAAATAAATACAAACATTGGCTTGGCAATACATTGATAGGACTTACGCAAAACCGCCTCATCGCATTCAAAACGCTCGGTTGGATAAGCACCCCTCAATGCCTTGTGGGAGGCCGTCTTGACGGGCGATACCCCGCACAAAATTCGCCGCTCAAGAGCGCCTCCCACAAGCGATTGACTCTAAGAGGCCTGTTCAAAGTCTCGCTAAGCGGCTCAAAAATCAACCTCGATGCTCTCGTAGCCCGGGTGCCAACCCGGGGCAGCTTTACGCATCGGCACGGCTTCCCCGGATTATCGCTGCGCTTCATCCGGGCTACAGGGTCAAAAGGACTTTGAACAAGCTCTAAGAGCAGTGTGTTTTGCGTAAGTCCTAACATTGCCAAGACAACAAAGGCGTTGAGTTCACACCCAACGCCCTAGACATTCTGATGCTTTGCGTAGGGTGGATAAGGCAAAGCCGCATCCACCGAAGGGGCAAGGTGGATGCGGCTTCGCCTTATCCACCCTACACACTACACAAGCAAAATTACTTGCGCAAACCCAGCTTGGCAATCAGCGTACGGTAACGCTCAATGTCGGTGCGCTTGAGATAATCCAGCAGCTTGCGGCGTTGGTTTACAAGATGAATCAAACCACGGCGCGAGTGGTTGTCTTTTTTATGAACAGCAAAGTGCTCAGAGAGGTACTGGATGCGCGCAGTTAGCAGTGCAACCTGCACTTCAGAACAACCGGTATCGTTTTCGCCACGGCCAAATTCGGCGACGATTTTTGCTTTGTCTTCAACAGTCATGGTCATGTTTTTTTCTCCAGGGTGAGGTTAATAAAAAAAGCCCAAATCGCAGACTGACCATCCGCAATCGGGTTAAACACCACGCTTATACTTGCCTTACAAAGGCGCAAGCATCCGTCGTGGTGCCACTCGCCCGTCATCGAGGACTTCCCCCATACCCAGGAAGAGGTCGTCCGCCCCGTAGATTTTCACCCAGCCCTTGGTCGGTGCATGGGCGACAAACACGGGGTTGCCGTGGCGAATGTAATACGTGCTGTCGGCATCCAGCTTAATCGCAGGATAATCCGGCAACGCGGAATCGGCGGGCAGAATAACACGATCAAGTGCCTCCTGCCCTTGTTCAGCCCCTAGTTCAGCAAGCGCCTGTAAATGCTCTAACGTGTACATTTGCGGGTTTTCGATAAACGGCCCAAGCCCAGTACGCCGCAAGGCAACCACATGCGCCCCGCAACCCAGCAGGGTTCCGATGTCCTCAATCAAACTGCGCACATAAGTGCCCTTGCTGCAACGCAGGCTTAAACAAAGCGCGTCACCCGCAAAATGATCGACAGTAATCCAGTCAAAACGCACCTTGCGCGGCGCACGCTCAACTTCGATGCCCTTGCGCGCCAAATCATACAGACGCTGGCCTTGGTGTTTGAGCGCGCTCACCATCGGCGGAATCTGTTCAATCTCACCGATAAAACGCGCCACCACGGCCTCAATCTCGGCTTGGGTAAAGGCGGGCACGGGATGTTCCTCAATCACCGTGCCATCCGCATCGCCGCTATCGGTACGTTGCCCTAAGCGCGCGCAGACGCTGTAAGTCTTGTCCGCGTCCAGCAACAAACCCGACACACGCGTCGCCTTGCCAAAGCAGATTGGCAATAAGCCCGTCGCCAGTGGATCAAGACTGCCGGTGTGCCCTGCTTTTTCGGCTTTAAACAGGCGTTTAACCTGCTGCAAGGCGGAGTTGGAGCTTATCCCTTGGGCTTTGTCCAGCAAAACAATGCCTTGGATAGAACGCAGGTCTTTCTTACGCGGTGAACTCAAGCACGCCCCTCGTCGTTATTCGGTGCAGCCTCTTGATGCTCACGCAAGGCTTCATCGCGCGCGCGTGCCGCGTGTATCACTTCCCCCATATGCAGACCGTGCTCAATCGACTCATCGTAAACAAACTTGAGCGCTGGAATCATGCGCAAGCTCATCAACTTCGCAAGGAGGCTGCGCAAATAAGGCGTGGCTTTATCCAGAATTTCTTGCGCCGCCGTATGTTCATCGGCATTAAGCGTGGTGAAAAAGATTTTGGCCAAAGACAAGTCACTACTGACGCGCACAGCCGTCAGAGTAATCATTTTGACGCGGTCATCACGAATTTCATCGCGAATAATCTGCGCCATTTCACGCTGAATTTGGTCTGCCACCCGCTGGTGACGCGGTACATGCTGAGCCATGTTTTTCTCCAAATAGTTAATTAGCCACAGAGGACACAGAGTTCACAGAGGGTGGGGTTATTAGGGACAAACCGGCGCCGAAATCGACTCGGTATATTCCATTGAGACATCCATCAAGACATCCCAATATCTCTGTGCCCTCTGTGATCTCTGTGGCTAAATGTTGGCTTACAAAGTCCGAGCTACCTGCACGCGCTCGTAGCACTCGATTTGATCGCCTGGCTGCACATCGTTGTAATTTTTCACCGCAATACCGCACTCGAAGCCATCTTTGACTTCTTGCACGTCGTCTTTGAAGCGACGCAGCGATTCGAGTTCGCCGGTGTAAATCACCACGTTGTCGCGCAGCACGCGGATTGGATTGCCACGCTTGACCGAGCCTTCAATCACCTTACATCCCGCCACCGCACCAAACTTCGGTGAACGGAACACATCGCGCACCTCAGCCGTACCAATAATGCGTTCGTGCATTTCGGTACCGAGCAAGCCCGTCATGGCTTGACGCACATCGTCGAGCATCTCGTAAATGATGCTGTAGTAACGAATTTCCAGCCCATTGCTATCGGCCACACGACGCGCACCGCCATCGGCACGCACGTTAAAGCCAATCACCACCGCGTTGGATGTCACCGCAAGGTTAATGTCAGATTCGGTCAGCCCGCCCACGCCGCTTGCAATCACATTGACCTTCACATCGTCGGTGGACAACTTGACCAAAGATTCACGAATCGCCTCAGCCGAACCTTGTACATCGGCCTTGACCAAGACATTCAGGGTTGCAAGACCCGATTCCTTCATCTGGTCAAAGATATTTTCCAGCTTGGCGGCTTGCTGCGTTGCCAATTTGCCTTCACGCGCCTTGGTCTGGCGATACATGGCCATATCACGCGCTTTGCGTTCCTCGTCCATGACCATAAAGTCATCGCCCGCACGCGGCGTGCCCGACAAACCAAGAATCACCGCCGGAATCGACGGCCCTGCGGAGTCAATCGGCTTGCCGTTTTCATCCAACAAGGCGCGCACGCGGCCATATTCTGTACCCGCAAGGACAATATCGCCCTTGCGTAAAGTTCCGCCGCGAACCAGCACTGTCGCCATGGCACCGCGCCCTTTATCAAGGCTCGATTCAATCACCGTGCCGCGCGCTGAGCCCTCAATAGGGGCTTTCAGTTCAAGCACTTCGGCCTGAATCAAAATCGCATCCAGCAAATCATCCACGCCCTGACCTGATTTGGCCGAGATATTCACGAACTGGGTGTCGCCACCCCACTCTTCTGGAATCACGGATAGCTGCACCAACTCATTACGCACGCGATCTGGGTCAGCATTTGCCTTGTCGATTTTGTTGACAGCTACGACCAAGGGCACACCGGCGGCCTTGGCGTGGTTAATGGCTTCCTTGGTGGTTGGCATCACTCCGTCATCCGCCGCTACCATCAAAATCACGATGTCGGTGAGCTTGGCACCGCGCGCACGCATGGCAGAAAACGCCTCATGACCCGGCGTATCCAAAAAGGTAATCACACCCTTCGGTGTTTCGACATGATACGCACCGATATGCTGCGTAATGCCGCCGGCTTCACCGGAGGCCACCTTGGCGCGACGAATATAGTCCAGCAAGGAGGTTTTACCGTGATCCACATGCCCCATGACCGTGATGATGGGCGCACGATTGACCAAAGCACCTTCGGAGATGGAGGCCAGCAATTCGTTTTCTATATCGGAATCTGACTGCGGCTTGGCAATATGCCCCAACTCCTCGACCACCAAGGTCGCGGTGTCTTGGTCAATGCTTTGGTTGATCGTCGCCATCACACCCATGCTAAACAGCGCCTTGACCACTTCAACCGCTTTCACCGCCATCTTATTGGCCAAATCGGCCACGGTAATGGTTTCAGGGATAGTGACTTCATGCACTACCGCAGCGGTGGGCATTTCAAAACCATGCGCTTGCGGCTTGCCTTGTGTTTTGCCACGGCGACCGCCGCGTTGAGCGCCTTCTTCGGCACGCAAATAATCGACTTTACGCCCGCTTGATCCGCCCTTACCCGCCGAACCACGTGGTTTATCCTCTGCACCACGACGCGGCGGCGCACCTGCGGGCGCACGCCCTGGCGCTGCCCCACCTGCCGGCGGACGGCGAGCCGGCGCCGCAGCACTCGGCGCCGCACCCGATGGACGCGGTGCATTGCCCGCTGGAGGACGGCGCGTGTCCTGACCTGCACCACCTGATGGCGCTTGCGGCCGAGGTGCGGGGCGGTTATCAGAACGCGCGTCTGCACGAGCGCCCGAACGATTATCGGTACGCTGTCCCACACGCGGTTCAGATATTGCTGGGCGAGCATCACGAGGTGCTTCCGCTTTAGCTTTGGACTCTGGCTTGGGTTGAGCCGGAGCTTCGACTTCTGCCACAGCAATCGTAGGCGTAACGCTTGCGGGCGGCTCTGCTGCACTCGCCTGCGCCGTTACCGCAACCACGGGAGTTGGCGCAGCTTCGGAGACCACCGACATAGCTTCAGCAGGCTTGGCCTGTTCTTTAGCTTGTTCCTTAGCTTGTTCTTTAGCAGGTGCAGCAGCCTGCAAAGCCGCCGCTTGTGCCAGTCGGCGCGCTTCTTCTTCCGCACTCAAGCGCGCCGCCAATTGCTCGCTTTGTGAAACATGCTCTTTAGTCGGCTCATCCGTCGCCGCACGCTGCACATAGGTGCGCTTTTTGCGGTATTCGACATTCACCGTGGTGGACTTACCCGGCGCGCCCGCAGGAACTTTAAGCTCCTCCTGGCTACGACGTTTAAGTGTAATTCGCGCAGGCTGCGCACTGGTGGAGTCTTTGCCATGCGAAGCACGCAAAGCAGCTAGCAGACGCTCCTTATCGGCGTCTGAAATAATCGACTCAGGCCCCGTGGCCTTGACCCCTGCATCACGCAGTTGTTCAAGAAGGCGGTCAATCGGGGTGTGTACCTGTTCGGCAAGTTGTTTAACGCTTTGAGACATAGACTTCTCCCGCTGATTAAGCGATGAGCAATAGCAAAATAAACCGTTCTAACGCGGATAAAAAATTTGAAACGCAACCACGACCAGTCGCAGCACGCTTCAAAAAATCAAGATGTTACAAAAACCAAGGCGCGCGCGCCTCAACAATTAAGCGACCTGCTGTTTCCTCGTCCAAGGCGGCCAATTCAGCCAATTCATCGGTGGCCATTTCAGCTAAATCTTCCGTTGAAGCAATACCGCCCTCGCGCAAACGCGCCTCAATCTCTGGAGTCATGCTTGCCAGATCAGCAAGCGTCAACTCATGTGTTGCTTCTTCGCTTTCTTCAGAGGCAATGGCATTCGTAAGCAAGGCCGTACGCGCACGCTGGCGCAGCTCCTCGACCATTTCTTCGTCGAAACCTTCAATTTCAAGAAACTCTGCCACCGGTACATAGGCAATTTCTTCCAGACTGGAAAAACCTTCGTTGACCAGCACTTCGGCGACTTCCAAGTCAATATCCAACGCATTGACAAAGAGATTGGCGATGCGCGCGCCCTCTGATTCGCTCTTAGCATTGGCTTCGGCTTGCGTCATGACATTCAACTGCCAACCGGTCAAATAGCTCGCCAAGCGCACGTTTTGCCCACCGCGACCAATCGCCTGCGCCAATTTTTCTTCGGTCACCGCCACATCCATGGTGTGCGTATCCTCGTCCACCACCACGGACACCACTTCTGCAGGGGACATGGCGTTAATGACAAACTGCACCGGGTTATCGTCAAAGACCACAATGTCCACGCGCTCACCGGCCAATTCATTGGTCACCGACTGCACCCGCGAACCACGCATTCCCACGCACGCACCCACAGGGTCTAGGCGCTGATCCATGGCCTTGACGGCGATTTTGGCACGCGAACCAGGGTCACGCGCCGCGCCCTTGATTTGAATCATGCCTTGACCCACTTCGGGGATTTCCAGCTTGAACAATTCAATTAAAAACTCAGGCGCAGTGCGGCTGCCGTAAAGCAGCGGGCCACGCGCTTCCATGCGCACATCTTTGAGCCATGCACGCATACGATCGCCGGGGCGCACAATTTCACGCGGAATCATGTCTTCACGCGCCACAAACACCTCGACATTCTCGCCCATATCCAGCAGCACATTGCCGCGCTCGACACGTTTAACCACACCCATCACCAGCGTGCCTTTGCGATCAAGATAACGATCAACCACTTGCTGACGCTCGGCTTCGCGTACTTTTTGCACAATCACTTGCTTGGCCGATTGGGCGGCAATGCGTCCAAATTCGACGGACTCGATTTCTTCTTCAACATACTCGCCCGGCATGATGTTCGGCTCATCCATGCGCGCCATTTCGACAATCATTTCCCGCTCTGGGTTTTCGCTGGTTGTCCCCTCGACCACCAGCCAACGACGGAAGGTTTGGTAACCGCCCGTGTTGCGGTCGATACTCACGCGGACATCAATATCACCGCCATGACGCTTGCGTGCGGCCGAAGCCAAAGCAGCCTCAATGGCTTCAAAAATAACCGTTTTGGACACGCCTTTTTCATTCGAAACGGCATCAGCAACGTACAGGATTTCTTTATTCATGGTCACTACAGCCTCAAAGGGGCTTCAAATCAGGTTCAAGGTGCGCTTTGTCGATATCGGCAAAAGGCAGGCGTAAAGTGGTGTCTTCATCCACCGCAAGTAAAACATCATAGCCATCCACACCCTGCAACGTGCCGCTAAAATTGCGTTGTGGACGCGCACCAGGGGCGGAAGGCTTAAGACCCATAAGCGGACGATGCAAGCGAATGCGCGCAAATTCACCCGCAAAACGGGCGAAGTCACGCAATTTGAATAGTGGTCGATCAAACCCAGGCGAGGACACTTCTAAAGTGTACTGCCCGGGAATGGGGTCTTCCACATCCATCAAGGCACTGATGGCTCGACTCATTTGCGCGCAATCATCGACCGTCACACCCAAAATTTCACGGTCGATAAACACTCGCACCACTGCATGAGAGCCAGAGTGAAACTCAACGCCCACAAGCTCTAAGCCCATACCCTGCGCAATCGGGGCAAACATGCCGTTGAGATTAAATGGGTCATGACGGGTCAGAATCGCATTATCCATCCCAACGACGGGCGTGTTCATCGCAGCGTCTGGCGTATCGGCATTCAAGCTATCTTGAGGGTTTGGAATGTCCATCGACAATGTGCATTTTCCGGAAAAAACCAATAAAAAAGGCCCACTAGGGACCCGATTCAAACATGGCAATATGCCAATTCGTTGACGCAATCGACTAAAAATTAAGCCCACTGCCTATCAAGAGTGGCGGCATTCTACTGGCTGGGGTGTTGTAAGGTCAATGTAAAAAAATAACCTAGCTTGCTTGATTGCATCATGTGTTTGACTCCTATGCACTCAAAGCGCGCCTCATCTTTTGAGATGCTTGAGCACATAAATCAAACCTTGGAAAACGCCGCGCGCAAATACCCCACCATCGATAACAGCGTCAAAACAGCCGCCATATAAAGCAACACTAGGCCAATTTCATAGGTTGGCAAGCCCCACAACGGTTGGTAATAGAGCAGTGCAAAAATTGCCGCAAGTTGCAGGGTTGTTTTCAATTTACCGAGCATCGACACCGCCACCTTGCCGCGCGAGCCGACTTCGGCCATCCATTCACGCAACGCGGAAATAGCGATTTCCCGTCCGATGATAATAATCGCCGGCAATGCTAAGGCAAAGCCGCCGTGCTCGGAGACCAACATCACTAAGGCCGCTGCCACTAAAAGCTTGTCGGCCACCGGGTCAAGAAATGCGCCAAAACGTGACTCTTGCTTGAGCTTGCGCGCCAAATAGCCATCGACAAAATCCGTCACTCCAGCAAGGGCAAAAATCAGTGCGGATACCGGAAAAGCCCATGGATAAGGCAAGTAAAACACGGCAATAAACAACGGAATCATGCCGATGCGTAGCCAAGTGAGGATATTGGGCAAATTAAGTGTAGGTTGATGCGACATGAGGTTAAGTAGTCAAGTTAGCCGTGAAAATGATCGTAAATTCGCTGCGCCAAGGCCTTGCTAATGCCGGGGACGCTGGCAATATCTTCCACTCCGGCACGTTGCAAGGCTTGAATGCCGCCGAAGTGTTTAAGTAATTGTTGCCGTCGTTGGCTGCCAATGCCAGCAATACTTTCTAACGACGAGGTTTCGCGCGTTTTGGCGCGTTGCGCACGGTGTCCTGTGATGGCAAAACGGTGCGCTTCGTCGCGCACCTGTTGAATCAAATGCAATGCGGGCGAGTGCTTGGGCAAATCTAAAATATGCGTTTGATGCCCGTGTTGCGCGGCGATAAGCAGCGTTTCCTCCCCTGCTTTGCGCTCTACGCCCTTAGCCACTCCAATCATCAATACGCGCTCGCTTAACCCAAGCGACTGCAATACATCCTGCGCCCGCGCCACTTGCCCGGTGCCGCCGTCAATCAGCAAAACATCCGGCAACGCACCATCTTCCTGCACCGCCTTAGCAAAGCGGCGCTGCAACGCCTGCTGCATGGCGGCGTAGTCATCCCCTAGAGTAATGCCCTCAATGTTATAGCGCCGATAGTCCGCCTTGCGCGCACCTTCTGCGCCAAATACCACGCAAGATGCCACGGTGGACTCGCCCAAAGTATGACTAATATCAAAGCACTCAATACGTTGCGGCGGCGACTCCAAGCCCAAAGCAGCAGCAAGTGCATCCATACGCAGCATTTGATTACCCCGCGAGGCAAGACGCTGCCCCAAGGCAAGTTCGGCATTATGCCGCGCCATATCCACCCAACGCGCGCGCTCGCCACGCGGCGCCGCCTGAATACGCACCGCATGGCCGCACGATTCACTTAACGCCTGCTCCAACAACAAACGCTCATCTGGCGCATGGCTGACCAGAAGCTCACGCGGCGTATCGTGTTGCAGATACATCTGGCCAATAAACGCGCTTAAAATTTCGCCCTCGCTACTCTCTTGGGTGTTTTTCGGAAAATAAGCACGCCCGCCTAAATTGCGCCCATCCCGAATCGTCAACACCTCAACGCAGGCCAAGCCACCTGCCAAGGCGCAAGCCAATACCTCCACGCTGCCGCCTTGGGTGCTGATGTATTGCTTTTCACTCACCGCCCGCAACTGGCTAATCCGATCACGCAATAAGCCTGCCTCCTCAAAGGCAAGACTCGCCGCGGCGTGCTCC
>JBFXGB010000033.1:0-20004 GCA_050178405.1 Halothiobacillaceae bacterium | reverse complement strand
CTGTATTTACGGGCATTAGCCGCAGCGTGCGTCAGCCGGATGCGACTGAGCGCTATGTGCTCAAAGCCGCGCCCGCGCCGACCGGCATTACTTGGATCGGCAACCCTAGCCTCGACCCTGAAGTACACCATCAACTTGATGTCGGTTTGAGCGGCAAATCCCTAAGCAACACGCTGCAATGGGATGCGGTGCTGTTTTATGACGACGTGAGTGATTATGTCCTGCGTGACACTAATCGCGGCGCGATTGCAGGCGTTACTAACGCGGCAACCATATACCGTAATGTCGATGCCACCCTGTGGGGCGCGGAAGTGTCTGCGCAGTGGATGTTTGCCAAAGGCTGGCAAACCTACGGCTCGTTGGCGTATGTAAACGCCAAAAACACCACCGATGATCGCAATATCGCCCAAATTCCACCGTTAAACGGACGCATTGGCGTTGATTATATGAATAGCGTATGGGGCTTAGGTGGTCGAGTGCGTTTTGCCGCCAAGCAGAACAATATCGACACCTTGAGCGGTCTCGATACGATTGAAACCCCAAGCTATGGCGTAGTGGATATTTACAGCAGTTACACCTTAGCGAAAAATACCACGCTCAAAGCCGGTGTGGACAATATCTTTGACACACTATATGCCGAGCATGTCAACCGTGCCTACGCGGGTTTATTTGGTAACCCGCAGGATAGGATTTATGAGCCAGGTATTTCCTTCTGGGCGCGGGTTGATACGACGTTTTAACTGAACCCATAAAACAACGCTAAACACCAAAAAAAGGCAGCTCTAATGAGTTGCCTTTTTTTATTGCATGTTCATGAGGGATTAAAAGCAAAGCAATCCGAACCTTACACGAAGGAAAGGGTCTACAATCGACGCACTTATTATTAAACCCAATTCTAGTCACTCACTATGCAAGCAACCCCACCACCCAATGATATTCAGCGCACGCTTGGCTTGCGTACTCAAAAACCGTTTATCAGCCTGTCCCGTCTCGTCATCGGTATGCTGCTGCTCGCGGCGGTTGCTACGGCGGCGTGGTTCGCCCTACCCTATTTCAAGCCGCCGCAAAACACCCCGCAGTTCCGAAGCGAGAAGGCTCAAATCGGTAATCTCGTGGTTAAGGTTTCTGCTACGGGTAATCTTGAGCCGACTAATCAAGTGGATGTCGGCAGTGAGCTGTCCGGCATTCTTGAGTCTGTATTCGTGGACGATAACGCGCATGTGACCCAAGGGCAGGTGCTGGCACGCCTCGATGCACGCCGCTTTCAAGATCAGGTGAATAAATCCAAAGCGGCACTCGCCGCGAGCGTGGCGCAGGTGGAAGTGGCTCAAGCCACCGTGACCGAAACCCGCAGCCAGTTAAAGCGTTTGCAAGAGCTGTCCAAACGCTCCAATGGGCAACTCGTGTCCGCCGCTGAAGTCAGTACCGCCGAAGCCAATTTGGCGCGTGCTTTGGCGAATGTCGAGCTTGCCCGCGCCAATGTGCATCAGGCGGAGGCGACGCTGAATTCTGACCAAACCAATCTGACCAAGGCGGTGATACGTTCGCCGATCAATGGTGTGGTGCTGGCGCGCAAGGTTGAACCCGGGCAGACCGTTGCTGCATCATTACAAGCGCCTGTGTTGTTCACACTTGCTGAAGATTTAACCCGCATGGAGCTGCATGTTGCCGTGGATGAAGCCGATGTCGGTCAGGTCAAAGCCGGACAAGAGGCGGTATTTACCGTGGATGCTTGGCGGAATCGGCGCTATCCCGCCATTGTGACGCGGGTGAATTTTGGCTCGGAAATTAAGGAAGGCGTGGTGAGCTACCCCACCGTACTCACGGTGAATAATGATGACCTAAGCCTGCGCCCGGGCATGACGGCTACCGCGGAAATCACTACGCTCAAGCGTGACCAGGTTCTGTTAATTCCCAACGCCGCCTTACGCTTTAAGCCGGGAGCGATGCCTAAAAAACCCACCGATTCAGGTTCAAGCATTGTGGCAAATCTTGTACCCAAAATGGCGCGCAGCAGTTCGCAGCGCGCTGGCAACCAAGAAAACAAGGGTGATGGCATCCAGACCGTGTATGTCTTACGTGATGGCGCGGCAGTTCCTCTTGAGATTAAAGTCGGTCAAACCGATGGCAAATTGACCGAAGTTTTGAGCGGTGATTTGAGCGAAGGCATGGCGGTGATTGTTGAACAACTGGCCGCAAAACCATGAGCGACAAAGAAGCCCCGCTGATTGAGCTGTTAAAGATCACTAAAGTCTATGGTCTTGGAACGGCGAGCTTCCAAGCTTTGCGCGGCGTTGATTTGCAAATTACCCAAGGCGACTTTGTGGCCGTTATGGGGCCAAGCGGATCAGGCAAGTCCACGGTGATGAATATTTTGGGATGCCTAGATGTGCCCACGAGCGGTAGCTATCTTTTTAAGGGTGTGCCGGTCGAGCAACTGGATCGCAACCAGCGCGCCCTCCTGCGCCGTACTTATTTAGGTTTTGTGTTCCAAGGCTTCAACCTTTTGGCGCGCACTACGGCGCAGGAAAATGTCGAACTTCCCCTGCTTTATCGTGGTGAAAAAAAAGCAGTTCGCCATCAAGCGGCGCAAGCGGCACTCGTGTCTGTCGGGCTAGAAAAATTCACCCATCACACCCCGGCCGAATTATCCGGCGGGCAGCAGCAGCGCGTGGCGATTGCGCGGGCGATTGTTACCCGCCCGCACGTTTTGCTGGCGGATGAACCCACGGGCAATCTGGATAGCCAAACCAGCCATGAAATCATGCAGTTACTGACCAATCTTAATCAAGATATGGGCATTACCGTGTTGATGGTGACGCATGAACCGGAGATGGCAGAGTATGCTCGCCGCGTGATTCATTTCCGCGATGGGCATGTCGAGCGTCTGCAACACAACGGGGGGCGCGACTGATGCTATGGAGCAGCCTTCTCCTTGCTCTGCGCGAAATTCGGCGCAATGTTCTGCGCTCTTTTTTAACCATGCTGGGCATTGTCATTGGTGTGGCGGCAGTGATTACTATGGTCACGCTGGGCAAAGGCGCAACCCAGGCGATTGCTGATCAAGTTTCAAGCTTGGGCAGTAATTTGCTCATTGTGCGCCCCGGACAACGCTTGGGACCTGGCGCAAGTTCCGGTGCGCCCGCGTTCAAAATGGCCGATGTGCAGGCCATTGAAGAGCAAGTTCCCTTGGTGCGCAACATCGCACCCACCGTCACGCGCGGCATGACCGTGGTGGCGGGGGCACGCAACTGGAGCACCTCAATCAACGGCAGCACCAATGCGTGGTTGAGTACCGGAAGCTGGCAACTGGCCAGCGGACGCGAATTTAGCGATGCCGAAGAGCGCGGCGGCCAAGCGGTGTGCGTCATTGGCGAAACCGTGCGCCGTGAGCTATTTGGCACACAAAACCCACTAGGCTTATCCATACGCATCAAAGGTTTTTCCTGTGAAATCATTGGTTTATTGGCAAGCAAAGGGCAATCCGCCTTTGGCTCGGATCAAGATGATGTCATTCTAATGCCGCTGAAAACCGCCCAGCGTCGCATTACAGGCTCGCAGGATATAACCGCCTTGCGCATCTCGGTACAAAACGAAGCCGCCATCGACCAAGCCAAGCGCCAAATCACCCTGTTATTGCGCGAGCGCCGCAATATCACCGCCAACGAAGACGATAACTTTAGCGTGCTCGACACGCGCCAAATTACCGAAACCCTGTCCAGCACGACCAAAGTCATGACCACCCTGCTCGGTGCGGTGGCTGCGGTCAGCCTGCTGGTCGGCGGCATCGGCATTATGAACATCATGCTGGTATCGGTCACCGAGCGGACGCGGGAGATTGGCATTCGCCTTGCGATTGGCGCATTGGAGCGCGAAGTATTGCTGCAATTTCTGATTGAGGCCGTGGTGCTATCGTCCTTGGGCGGCATCATCGGGATTATCTTGGCCACCGCTGCATCCATTGGGCTGGCCTCAGTGATGCAGCTGCCCTATATCTTTGACCCGACAATTAACGTGCTGTCATTTCTATTTTCGGCGGCCATCGGCGTGATTTTTGGCTATTTCCCCGCCCGCCGCGCCGCCAAGCTTGATCCCATCAATGCCTTACGCCATGAGTGAGTTACAAGGCATTGGCACAGATTTCGCCACGTTCAAGCTGGCTTAGGTTATTCAAGGTGGTTTCGGCAATGGCACTCAGCGCCTCGCGGGTAAAATATCCCTGGTGCGAGGTAATCAACACATTGGGAAAGCTAATCAAACGTTCCAATAAATCGTCCTGGATAATTTCATTGGAATGGTCTTCAAAAAACAAGCCTTCTTCCTGCTCGTACACATCCATGGCAAGGCCGCCAATCTGTCTAGATTTAAGCCCCGCAATAACCGCCTTGGTGTCCACCAACGCACCGCGCCCAGTGTTGATCAGCATCACCCCCGGTTTCATGTGGGTAATGCTTTGCGTGTTGATTAAATGCCGCGTGTCCGGCGTAAGCGGGCAATGCAAACTGATGATATCGCTTTGGGCAAGGAGCGTTTCACGCTCCACATACTGCACCCCCAAAACTAAACAGTCTGGGTTTTGATACAAATCTTCAGCCAAAACCATGCAACCAAAACCCACGAGGATTTTAGCCAACACCGCGCCAATCCGACCTGTACCAATAATGCCCACCGTTTTGCCGTGCATATCAAAGCCAAGCAAGCCATTGAGTGAAAAATTGCCTTCGCGCACCCGATTGTAAGCGCGGTGAATTTTACGATTGAGCGTCAGCATCATGGCCACGGCATGTTCCGCCACCGCATACGGCGAATAGGCCGGAACGCGCACGACGGTTATGCCAAGCTCCTTAGCCGTGGGCAAATCGACGTTATTAAAACCAGCGCAACGTAAGGCAATGATCTTCACACCGCGCCCGGCCACGCAGCGCAACAACTTGGCATCGATTTGATCGTTAACAAATACACACAAGGCATCCGCCTTTTCTGCGAGGCTACAGGTGTGTACATTCAGTGCGGCTTCAAAAAAATCGAGCTTATGATTGTGCGCGACATTGGCGGCAAGCAACGTTTCTTGGTCATAAGGTTTACTGCTAAAAACGGCGATGCGCATGATGCAATCTCCATGAACTTGTTGCCCCTAGCCTAGCTCATATTTCGTGCATTTCGTGTTAAACAGTTCTTGAATCAACCTTTGGGGTAGGCTTATGAAAATCACCATCTTCGGTGGCAGCGGTTTTGTCGGGCGTGAATTGGTACAAAAGCTCTTAGGCGCGGGGCATACCGTGCGAGTGGTTGCGCGGCAAAAGCCCACACAACCCTTCGCTTGTGAGGTGGTCATCAGTGATCCGTATGACCCTCTTATGCGGCGAGAGAGTGTGCGAGGCCAAGACGCTGTGATTAACCTGATTGGTATATTGCATGGCAACGAAACTGCGTTTAACCGCACCCATGCAGAGCTTGCCGAAGGGATTGCTCAAGCCTGCTTGAATGAATCAGTACCCGTGCTTTTGCACATGAGCGCACTGCACGCAGCTCCGGACGCACCGAGCATGTACCTGCGCAGCAAGGGTGCAGGTGTGGAGCGCGTTCATGCTCTCGCATGCGAACATTTGCGGGTGACTAGCTTTCACCCTTCGGTAATTTTTGGCGCTGAAGATAACTTTTTGAATCAATTCGCCACACTTCTGCGCTACTCACCCGGCATAATGCTGTTGCCTGGAGCCAAAGCACGCTTTGCACCCGTGTATGTGGGAGATGTTGCTGATGCGTTTGTGCGTGCGCTTGAAACTTCACAAACTTCACAAACTTCAGAACGAATGAACCTATGTGGCCCCAAAGACTACAGCTTGCAAGAATTAGTTAATTTGACTGCAGAGTGGAGTGGGTACAAACGCCTGATTTTACCCATGCCCAATATCATGGCGCGCATGGCGGCAAGCATGATGCAGATTCTTCCCAACCCGCCTTTGAGCAATGACAACCTAGATTCGATGAAGGTAGATAGCGTATGCGCGAGCACTGAAGCACGTCAGCCAACGCCGCTAGAAAACGTAGCACCAGGCTATCTTAAACACTAAAAGACACAGGCTACCCACCCATGCCCTTCATGCCTGGTTGAATGCCCCCTTGAGTAAGCGCCACAGGATCAAGCAAACAACGAAGGGTCTCTTCATCTAACTCCGTATCTTCAAGCGCAACTTCAAGTAAAGTTTTTCCTTCCGCATAAGCTCGCTTGGCAAGAGCCGCGCCTTTTTCATAGCCAATCACGTGATTAAGCGCAGTGACAAGAATAGGGTTATTTGATAATGCACTATCCAATTGCGTTGTATTGATTTGCATCCCCGCAATCGCCTGAACAGCCAAAGAACGACACGCACGAGTCATTAAGCCTATCGAATCAAGCAAGGTATCCGCAATCAGCGGAAGCATGACATTAAGCTGAAAATTACCCGACTGCCCAGCAATACCTATCGCGGTGTCATGTCCCATCACGCGGGTACAAGACATCATCACCGCTTCGGGAATGACCGGATTAACCTTGCCCGGCATAATCGAGCTGCCGGGTTGAAGTGCGGGTAAACGGACTTCAGCTAAACCCGCTAACGGGCCAGAATTCATCCAGCGCAAATCATTACTTATTTTCATTAAAACAATGGCAAGCGTGCGTAATTGCCCACTCATCTCAACCGCATGATCTTGACTGGCTAAACCCATAAATAAATTATCCATGGGTTTGAATTCAATCGCTGTTAACTCGCTTAATTTCATACACACAAGAGAACCAAAATCCGCTGGAGTATTAATTCCAGTACCTACTGCCGTTCCACCCAATGGAAGCTGTCGCATTCGAAGCAAACTGTCATGTAAACGACTTTCTGCGGCTTCAAGCTGTGCAGACCAAGCAGAAAATTCTTGTGACAGCGTAATCGGCATGGCATCCATTAAATGCGTACGCCCGGTTTTAACAATGCCCTCACATTCCGCAGCACGAGTATCAATAGCTTGACGTAAATGCTGGATTGCAGGGAGTAATCGCTCGGTAATTTCAAGGCTTGCACTTAAATGAATCGCCGTAGGAATCACATCGTTCGAGCTTTGCCCCATATTGACATGGTCATTGGCGTGGACATCCACCCCTTGCGAGCTTGCTAAATACGCAATTACCTCATTGGCATTCATATTGCTCGATGTCCCCGAGCCGGTCTGAAATACATCCACGGGGAAATGCGCATCAAATTGCCCATCGGCCACTTGAAGCGCAAAACGAGTAATCAAATCTGCACGCGCAGAATCAAGCAAACCAAGGTCACGATTAACGAATGCGCAGGCCGCTTTAACCAGACCTAAAGCACGGATAAATGACCTAGGCATCGGTCGCAAACCAATAGAAAAATTATCCACTGCACGTTGAGTTTGCGCGCCCCAGAAAGCGTCTGCGGGCACAGATAACTCACCCATACTGTCACGCTCAATGCGGACATTCGTTGAATTCAACTGACTCATCATTTATCGAACAATTCCACGTTGGCTCGCGCGTATAAAATCAATAAATAAGCGTACTTCATGGCAGGTTGCCGCCATTTCTTCAGCTTCATCCCAATTCTCTTTGGTCGGGCGATTTCTAACCAAAAGCTTGAAAGCACGATGTAACTCACGAATCGATTCTTCCGAAAAATTACGCCGTTTTAAGCCATGCTTGTTAATACCAATCGGACGGGCACGCGCACCATCGACCATGACATAAGGAGGAATATCCTGAGTTATCTTGGTAAAACCACCCGCAAAACTATGCGCGCCTATGCGGCAAAATTGATGCACAACAGAAAATCCACTCAAAATCGCCCAATCTTCAACCACCGCATGACCCGCAAGCGAAGCCGCATTGGCCATAATGACGTGATCACCAATCTGACAATCATGCGCAATATGCACTGTCGCCATAAAAAGGTTGTCGCTTCCAATCGTGGTCACGCCATCACCCTGAGCTGTTCCTCGGTGAATGGTGCAGTTTTCACGCACCGTATTCCTATCCCCCATCTCAAGGCGGGTGGGTTCACCTGCATATTTAAGGTCTTGCGGAGCCTCGCCTACCGAGGCAAATTGGAAGATGCGATTTTCTGCTCCAATACGCGTCGGTCCATTGATCACGACATGCGGACCGATCCATGAACGGTCACCAATCTCAACATCGGCACCAATCACAGTAAATGGCCCCACTGAAACATCAGCACCTAATTTGGCGCTTGGATGAATCACCGCGCGTGGATCAATCATGTTGTCACATCCTTCGCGATACATTTAATCGTCGCCGTTGCCGCAAGTTCTTCACCGACCCGTGCCTCGCACTCAAAAATACCTAGATTACGAACAAGGCGTTTTTGCTTAACATGTAAAGTTAACTGGTCACCCGGTTCAACCATGCGACGAAAGGTCACATTATCCAATCCAACGAGCATATATAAAGTATTATCGTTGGGCTTATCTCCCAAACTGGCAAACGCCAAAATACCCGTCGCCTGCGCCAGAGCCTCCGTAATAAGCACGCCAGGCATAACAGGACGAACTGGAAAATGCCCCTGAAAATAGTTTTCGTTGTATGTCACATTTTTAAGTGCGATAAGATAATCGTTTGGAGCCCAATCCAAAACCCTATCCACAAGAAGAAATGGATAACGATGGGGTAAGTGACGCATCACATCTTGAATATTTATAATACGACTCACTCATCAATCCTCTTCAATTTTATCAATACCAAGACGACGCTCAATAACACCAAGACGACGCGCCATGGTGTCAAGCGCCTTAAATCGTGCGGCATTTCGCCGCCACTGTTTATTACTATCAAGCGGTGTTCCTGAAGAATAGACACCCGCGTGCATAATCGACTTTGTCACCATCGACATACCCGTAATATGAACCCTATCCGCAAGTTCCAAATGCCCCGCAAGACCAACACCTCCCGCCAATAAGCAATGCTCACCCACAATAGAGCTTCCCGCTAATCCTGCACATCCTGCAATTGCAGAATGCCTGCCCACAACAACGTTATGAGCAATCTGCACCAAATTATCGATCTTAACCCCATCGTGAATTCGGGTATCCGCTAAAGTACCACGATCAATCGTTGTATTGGCACCGATATCAACATCATTACCAATAATCACCCGACCCAAGTGCGGGACATTGACCCAAGCTCCCGATTCCTGAACCAAACCGAAACCATCTGAACCAATCACAGCACCTGATAATACTCGACAGCGCGCACCAATATGCACATTGTGCAGGATTGTTACATGAGGAAACACTTGAGTATCATCTGAAATTTGACATTTCGAGCCAATATAACAATGTGACGCAACTTGAACATTTCGGCCGATCGAAACATAATCATCAATAACCACGTAAGGGCCGATCCACGCGCTAGAATGAATGGTCGCGCTCGTACTTACCAAAGCAGTAGGGTGAATGCCTTGCTTCAATTTAATTGGATGAATAAGGCGTGCCGCTTTGGTAAATACGAGCTGCGGATGATCGGTAATAAGAAAATTTGAACAAAGACAATCATCCAGCATCGAAAGGTGTTTTGTTGAAACAATTAAAACACCACAACGCGAAGTTTTAGCCGCGGTTATATAAGCACTATCTTTAATGTAGCACAGTGAAAAAGAACCTGCGTCCTCAAGTGCTGAGACATCCTCAATAACAAAAGAGGCATCCCCAATAAAGGGAATGCCTAACTTAGATGCAATTTCAGAAAGAATCACAGCAATCTCGTAGAATTAAAACTTAGCACTTATTACTTAGCAGACTGCAAACGCTCCAAAATCTTGTTTGTAATATCAACGCTTGGACTCGCAAAAACCACACCATCACTCAAAATCAAATCAAATTCATCACTTTTAGCCATTTCACTAATGACTTGATATACAGTACGTTGAAGTTTCGCCAATTCTTCATTTTTGCGAAGATTAAGATCATCACGAAACTCAACCTGCTGGCGTTGAAGTTCGCGCATACGACGGTTGAGATCGCGCTCTTGGCGCGAGCGCTCGGCATCGCTCATCGTCGCACCATCTTTACTCAGCTTTTGTTCAATCGCTTGCGCCGCTTTTTGGTTTTCGACAAGTTCACGCTCACGCGCAGAAAACTCTTTTTCAAGCTGAACGCGCGCAACTTCAGCTTGAGGAGCTTTATCAAGAAGTAATGCCGAATTTACAAAACCTACTTTAAGCTCTTTTGCATAAACTGCACTGCTTGCTATTCCAGAAAGAGCCAAGGCGAAAATAACCGATAAAACACGCGTATGCTTAATCACAAAAAACCTCCAAAAAAATCAGAAACCAGAACCTACAGAAAACTGGAACGCTTGCAAACGATCGCTCGGTTGATCGTTAAAAGGAACAGCATAACTCAAAATGAGTGGCCCAATGGGTGAAATCCAATTGAGCGAAACACCCGCCGACATACGCAATTGATTCGCGTCAAAGGCGCGGTAATCATAATAAACGTTACCCACATCGTAAAATACGCTCAAACGAACATTTTTTTCAACTTCGGCACCCAAAAAAGGCAACGGAGCAGAGAATTCAGCGCCACCCACAAGCTTAAATGAACCACCCTGAGGATCGCCATTGCTATCCAGCGTTTCAGCCCCAGAACTTAAACTAAAATCCTCATAACCACGCACCGAACGCACGCCGCCAGCATAATAGTTACGGAAAGGTGGCAAGGGTGTTTCAATGGTCTCACCTTGGTTGTTTACATAACTATAATTTTTACCATAACTATCCCCATAACCAATCGCGGCATGCCCCTTGAGAACATAGTTCTTATACACCGAAAAATACTGAGCATAATCAGCATTCAACTTATAGAACTCAAGCCCACTTCCTGGCATTGCAATATCGGCATATACACCGGAAAAAATACCAGAATTTGGGAACACAATCCGATCTCGAGTATCAAGAGATATGCCAGGTGATAATGTGAAAAAATTATAATTCTTATCGACAACCCAATCCGGCGACTCTATTGTTCTCTTCAAATTAGAATTAGATAAACCAAAGCCTAATTTAGCACTAACCGATTCAGAAACAGGCATAGAGAATCTTAAGTCTGCCCCATAGGAATCGAGAATAAAACGGCTAATCGCAGTAGTATTTAAATTATCCGTATCTGTTTTGGTATAAAATAAATTAACTCCGGCACTTATGCCATCCACTGTCCAATAAGGATCCAAAAACGATAAGCTGTAAGCGCTGTAGGAGGCACTACGATCGAACTTGATGGATGCAGTATTTCCAGTGCCGAGGAAATTGGACTGCGCCACATTCAGATTAAACAAAACACCCGCTGATTGAGAGTAACCGACACCAACACTAAATTGACCCGACATCTTCTCTGTTACGCCAACATTGACATCAACAACATCGGACTCACCAGGTACAGGCTTGGTTTCGATGCTTGCATTTTCAACATACGGCAAACGTTGCAGCCTGAATTTCGATCGATCAAGTTTTTCGCCTGAATACCACGATGCTTCCATTTGACGTAGTTCCCGACGAAAAACCTCTTCATCAGTTAGATAATTGCCCTGAATATTGATATTACGCACATATACTCGCTTACCCGGATCAACATAAAGCGTAAGCTTGACTGTTTTGTTCGTTTCATCAAGTTGCGGCACTGGGTTTACATTAGCAAAGGCATACCCTTCATTACCAATCCTTTTTACCATGGCACTGGTGGATTCAGTCAATTCTTTACGCGAGAAAGGCTGACCGTCTTTCACAACGACTAGTTTGCGTAATTCGGCCTCATCGACCACTTTAGCGCCGGCAAACTCTACGCCAGAAACCTTATATTGATCGCCTTCCTTGACTCCAATTGTAATGTAGATGTCTTTACGATCTGGCGACATGGATACTTCGGTGGATTCAATATTGAATTTCACATAACCACGATCTAAATAAAATGAGCGTAATTTTTCCAAATCAGCCGCAAGTTTTTGACGTGAATATTGATCTTTACTTGAATAAAATTCCCACCAAGATTTAGGACCTAAATCAAATTGACTGGCGAGCACGGATTCTGAAAATACGGTATTACCTACAAAGGTCACACTGCGGATCGCCGATTCTGTACCCTCTAAAATTTCAATATCCAAGCCCACCCGGTTGCCACCCAAGTCGGTTTGTTTGACGTCAACGCGCATCCCGTACAAGCCCATACTGAAATAAAGGCGTTGTAACTCTTGTTCCATTTGCTCCAAAACCGCACGATTAAGGATACGCCCCTTGACTAAGCCTGCTGATTTTAAGGCTTTTTCTAAATCTGCTTTTTCGACCTTATCGTTGCCCGAAAATTTGAGTTCTCCAATCGTTGGTAACTCATCCAGTTTCACAATCAGTACATCGCCTTGCTTGTCGACTTCAACTTGTTTGAAAAAGCCGGTTTTGTACAAGTCGCGCACCACCCGGGTGCTGTCGGCCTCACTAAACTCATCACCCACACGATAAGGCAGATAAGTAAACACCGTACCTGAGTCAAGGTTTTGTAAACCTTGCAATTGTATGTCCGTGAGTTTGACTGTGTTCGCTGCGTAAGTTTGAGTTCCTAAACTCAATCCAATTGCAACACTTAATAGTATTTGTGCAAACCTATTCATTAATACAAAGTATCCCGATGTGTACGAAGCGACAAGTTAAAAAAACAGCCGTGAGATGTCATTGAACATGGCTAAGGCCATAAGCGCAAGCAACAGGGACAAACCAAGCTTCTGCCCTGCAAGTTGCGCATCGTCAGAGAGTGGCTTTCCACGGATGGCTTCGATAAGGTAAAACAACAAATGACCACCATCTAAAACCGGCACTGGCAACAAGTTAAGAATCGCAAGACTTAAACTCACCAGAGCCAAAAACCCTAAAAACGTCGATAAACCAAGCACTAAGGTGTGCCCAGCAATGTCTGCAATACCCAAAGGACCGCTAATGGACTCAAGACTTGCTTGGCCGGTAAGCATTTTACCCATGACTTGCAGACTTAGCACGCTCATATCCCAAGTTTTTATGCACGCCATGCTCAATGCGTCCCAAGGAGTCTGTCGATCAAGGCGCAACAAACGCTTACGCACACTTTCCGGAATATCTAAAGCAAAGCTTGCGCCAATGTAGCCAAAGGTTTTTCCGCCTTCGGTTTTACTCGCGGGAATCACGTTGATATGCAGCTCGTTTCCATCGCGCAAAATATCCAAGCTCATAAGCAGCCCCGGATGGGCGCGAATCGCACTCAAGAATTGCTCTGTTTGGGCGATTTTTTTTCCTTGATAGCCAATGATCACATCGCCAACACGCAACCCCGCTTGCGCAGCGGCGGCATCATCACTGATTTTTTTGATGACTAAAGGTGCATCCAGTGGTCGCCATGGGGTTAAACCCAGTTGACGCAACGGGTCTTCGCGACTAGCAAATAAGCCTTTTTCCGTGTCAGGCAAAACCATAGATTTGACTGGAGCCGCTGGGCTGTTGAGTGCATCTTCGCGCACTTCAAGCGTGATGTTTTCATCGCTGGCTACTGCCTGCATGATGGCAATTCTTAAGGCATCAACACTATTCACTGCCCGCCCATTCACCGCCACGATTTCATCGCCCGATTGCAATCCGGCCATTTGGGCGCTCGTTCCCGCTGCTGGCTCACCCAAGACAGGAGCAAAGCCTTGCACCCCGACCACAAACATTAAAGCGTAAGCCAGAATGGCGAAAATTAAATTCGCAAGCGGCCCTGCAATCACAATGGCGGCGCGCTTACTTAGGGATTGCCGATCAAATGCACGTCCCGCCTCTTTAGGGTCAACATCCCCTTCGCGATGGTCAAGCATTTTGACGTAGCCGCCAAGAGGAATCGCACTGATGGCATATTCAGTTTCACCACGCCGCCAGGAGTACAGTACGGGACCAAAGCCAATCGCAAAGCGCAGAACCTTGACCCCAACGCGGCGCGCCACCCAAAAATGCCCCCACTCATGCACCACCACGAGAAGGCCGACCGCAAGCAAGAAGCCAAGAATACTCAATAGCACATGCGTCATGCGCAGTTACCATATTGACTAATCCAATCGTTGGCTAAGTCACGTCCTTCAGCATCAGCCGCAAACACTTTGTCCAGCGTATCGGCTGTACCTTGTGTAGCACGCTCAAGCACCGCCTCAATCAACGCTGGAATCTGCATAAAACCTAAGTCCCGATTCAAGAAAGCATCCACTGCCACCTCATTAGCCGCATTCAACACCGCACAAGCTAAGCCTCCTTTGCGCAACGCATCATACGCCAAACGCAGGCATGGAAAGCGCAGAGTATCCGGCTGCACAAAGCTCAAATTCGCCATTTGCGTCAAATCAAGTGTCGCCACACCCGATTGCACACGCTCTGGCCACGCCAAAGCATGTGCAATCGGGGTACGCATATCCGGCAAACCCAGTTGCGCCAGCACTGATCCATCAGCATAAGCCACCATCGAATGCACAATGCTTTGCGGGTGCACGACGACTTTAATGCGCTCAAGAGGCATGGCAAACAACCAAAACGCCTCAATCACTTCCAAGCCTTTGTTCATTAAACTTGCTGAATCGACCGAAATCTTTTTACCCATCGACCAGTTTGGATGCGCGCAGGCCTGCTCAGGCGTTACCCCCTGCAAACGCTCCGCCGACCAATCTAAAAAAGGCCCACCCGAAGCAGTCAGCACTAAAGACTCGACCCCCGCCAAGCGCCCATCACCATGGAGCGCAACATGCGGCAAGCACTGAAATAAAGCATTGTGCTCACTATCCAGTGGAATCAAAGTTGCGCCATGCGCGGCAACCTCCGCCATAAACAAAGCACCCGACATCACCAAGGCTTCTTTATTTGCCAGCAACACGCGCTTGCCGGCCCGCACTGCCGCAAGGGATGAGCGCAGCCCCACCGCACCGACAATTGCCGCAACGACTACCTGACTTGCCACATCCGCAGCAATAGTCTCCATACCCTCTTCGCCAGCAAGCACCTTGGTCATTATTCCTTGAGCTTTCAGAGCGTTCCCCAAGCGCCCTGCGGCCTCAGAATCCGCCATAGCGACAACACGCGGCTTAAATTCAACGCAAGCCATCAACATGCCTTCGACATCTCGATTCGCACCCAGTGACTCCACTTGCCAACGCTTAGGATGGCGGCGCAACACATCCAAGGTACTTTGCCCAATGGAACCGGTTGCTCCAAGAACGCACACGCCTTGTCGTGCTGTTTGCGTCATATCACACCGTCCACGCCCAAGGCATACAAGCCAAACGCCATAATCGGCGCAGCCGCAAGCAGGCTATCCACCCGATCAAACACGCCGCCATGTCCCGGCAGCAAAGTACCACTATCTTTCACTCCGGCTTCACGCTTGAGCAGGCTTTCGTGTAAATCGCCAATCACTGAAAATAACGTCACCAAGACCGCAAGGCCACACCATGCCGCCAGAGGCACTTGCGCAAAAGGCTCGAATTGATGCGCAATCGCGGCATAAATAGCCACACCCAACAAGGCACCGACCAATCCCTCAACCGTTTTACCCGGACTAATATGCGGCGCAAGCTTTACCCGACCAAACACTCGCCCAGCAAAATAAGCCGAACTATCTGCCACCCAGACCACGACCAGAGTCCCTAACACCCACCATGCCCCGGCCGGCAAGCCATACAAACGCTCTAAAGCAAACCACGTCGGCCACAACACCAAAGGCGCTAGCAGTAGCTTAAAAAAAGCTTGGTGAAAAATATCCGGCACGTGCGTCCCAAGAAAAACACGCAAACTTAACAACGCCCACAGCACTACGCCCTCAATCAATAAACCAAAATGAAACACACCACCGGCGGGGGCAAAAATCAGCAATGCACCGACAAGCACAATACTTGCAACATACGCAAGACGTGCACCGCCAAAACATCCCGCCAATGCAGCCCACTCAAAGGCCACCAAAGCCACCACCAGCGCTACAAAAAACTGAAAAGCCAAAGGTGGCAGCCAAAAAAGCAAGGCAACCATGGTCATGACTAAAGCGAGCGCCGTAAAAATTCGCTGTTTAAGCACCCCTGGTCCTCGCTTGTGCGCTTTCCACCCGACCAAAGCGCCGATCACGCGACGCAAACCAAGCGAGAGCTTGCTCCAAATCGTCCACTCGAAAATCTGGCCAAAGCGTTGGGGTGAAGTACAACTCGGTGTACGCCATTTGCCACAACAAAAAATTGCTAATGCGTTGCTCCCCGCCGCTGCGAATTAATAAATCCGGCTCGGGTAAATCCGCCAAAGCCAAGTGTGCCGTTAGCGCATCCTCATTCACCTGCTCAAGCGGCAAACGCCCCGCCGCAACATCGCGAGCAAGCGTGCGCGCGGCCTGCGTAATATCCGAACGTCCGCCATAATTCACTGCAACCACCATTGTCATGCGCTGATTGTGTGCGGTTAGGTGTTCAGCCGCCTCCATCCGTTGACATAAAGCACGATCAAAACGCCCACGCTCGCCGATAAAACGCAAACGCACCCCCGCCTCGTGCAGTTTTTCAACCTCACGCCGCAAAGAGTGTGCAAATAAAACCATCAACGCCTTGACTTCTGATTCTGGACGAAACCAGTTTTCACTGGAAAAAGCGAACACAGTCAACACACTGATATTACGCTGCACACAAGCGCGTACCACATGACGTAAAGCCGTCGCGCCACGCCGATGCCCAATAATCCGTGGCATGCCATGCTGCTTCGCCCAACGCCCATTGCCGTCCATGATGATGGCAATGTGACGCGGAAAAGGAGTCGCCGTAGGGGCTGACAAATTCGAGGACATGTTCAAAGCCGTGCCGTATAAATTAAGTATCAAAATGCGCGGCTTAACCTAAGCCCCCTCAAACTTCCATCAATTCCTTTTCTTTAGCGGCAAGAATGGCATCCGCATCTGCAACCGCTTTATCCGTCAATTTCTGAATCACATCCTGAGCGCGGCGTTCTTCATCTTCGCTGATTAACTTTTCTTTGAGTTGATTTTTCAATGTGCCATTCACATCACGACGAATATTCCGAATCGCCACTTTGGAAGCTTCGGCCTCACTGCGCACTACTTTGACCAAATCACGACGACGCTCCTCGGTCAGTGCAGGCAAAGGCACCCGAATCACCATGCCCATGCTCACCGGATTCAAGCCAAGATCAGAAGTCATAATCGCCTTTTCAATCTTGCTGACCATGTCTTTTTCCCAAGGCGCGACGCTCAAGTTACGCGCATCTTCCGCAACGACTTTCGCTACCTGCGACAAGGGAACCTCTTGCCCGTAATATTCGACTTTTACGTGATCAAGAATGGATGGATGCGCACGGCCGGTGCGCACTTTGGATAGTTCATTTTTTAGAGCCTCAAGACTCTTATTCATGCGCACTTCAGCATCTTTGCGTAATGTTTCAATCATTTCTGGATCTCCCGTGTCACTAATGTCCCCACACGCTCACCTTGAACTAGGCTTTGCAAAAGTCCTGGGGTATTAATATCCGCCACAATCAGCGGCAAATTATTATCGCGGCACATGACCAGAGCCGTCGCATCCATCACCCCTAGCTGACGGTTAATCGCCTCATCGTAAGTTAGGGTTTCATAACGACGCGCCTGTGGGTTTTTCATCGGATCGCAATCGTAAACTCCATCGACTTTGGTCGCCTTAATTAACACATCGCAGCATGATTCAATGGCGCGCAGACTGCCGGCTGTATCAGTTGTAAAGTATGGGCTGCCTGTACCTGCCGCAAAAATAACGACACGCCCCTTCTGTAAATGGCGCTGCGCACGCCGACGCACATAATCTTCACAAACTTGATGAATCGACAAACCCGACATGACGCGCACTTCGCCGCCTTGCCGCTCAATCGCATCCTGCATGGCTAGGGCATTCATTACCGTAGCCAGCATCCCCATATGGTCACCCGTGACGCGATCCATGCCACCTTCGGCAAGGCCCGCACCACGGAAAATATTGCCACCGCCAATCACCAAACCGATTTCAACCCCCATGCTTTGCAGGTTCAAAATCTCAGTGGCTAGGCGGTGGAGCACTTGAGGGTCAATGCCATAATCGCACTCCCCCATTAACGCCTCTCCACTCAATTTGAGAAGAACACGACGGTAACGAAGCGCATGAGATTGCATGATTTGACCCTAAAAGTTTAAGTAAAAAGATACGTTCAAAAACTAATCGCGAAAATTCCATAACAGGTTGCTGAAATTATTTTCCAACAACCTGGCTTGGGCTTTTCAAATAACTCAATCAGCTCGCAGCAACTTGTGCCGCAACTTCAGCCGCGAAGTCGGTGGTTTGCTTTTCAATACCTTCGCCCACTTCAAAGCGGACAAACTGCGTTACATCGCAACCTGCTTTTTTCAGCATCGCACCCACGGTCATATCCGCATCTTTTACAAAAGGCTGGCCGGTGAGAGCCACTTCGGCCAGATACTTGCGAATACGACCATCCACCATCTTGGCGGCAATCTCAGCGGGCTTGCCACTTTGCATCGCTTGATCCAAGAAAATAGCGCGCTCTTTTTCCACTAAATCAGCAGGAACATCAGCCTCAGAAACACAAACAGGACGGCTTGCCGCGATGTGCATGGCAACATCTTTGGCCACAGCAACATCACCGCCTGTCATTTCAGTCAACACACCAATGCGCTCACCGTGGCGATAGCTCCCAATCACGCCCGTGGTTTCGATGCGCACAAAACGACGCACTTGCAGGTTCTCACCAATTTTAGCAATCAGTGCCGAGCGCACGGTATTCACATCTTCACCGCTCGCCATTTTAGCCGCCAGCAAGGCATCCACATCGGCAGGGGCTTGATTCAAAACAACTTGAGCCACTTCGTTGGCAAATTTAACAAAGTCTTCGCTCTTGGCCACAAAGTCGGTTTCACTATTGATTTCGACCATTGCTGCAGATTTACCATCTTCAGCCACCGCAATCACGACCACACCATCGGCAGCAGTGCGGCTAGATTTTTTATCGGCTTTAGCCATACCTTGTTTGCGCATCCACTCAATCGCCGCTTCGATATCGCCACCGACTTCGACCAAGGCTTTTTTACACTCCATCATGCCCGCGCTGGTGCGGTCGCGCAGTTCTTTAACCAGACTTGCAGAAATCGTACTCATAAAATTCTCCATAAAGCTGACAAAAACAACGGGTCATAAGGACCCGTGCGTAAAGAATTAAGCGTTATGTTCGTAACGCGTTAGCCAGCACAGTTTCAAGCTGCGGCTTCGCTAACCTCGACAAAATCGTCGCTCGCCACGGTCACCGTGCCTTTGGCATCTTCGATAGCATCAGCGACGGACATGACATAGAGTTGAACGGCGCGAATCGCATCGTCGTTACCTGGAATAATGTAATCCACACCATCCGGCGAGCTGTTGGTATCGACAATACCCACGACAGGGATGCCGAGCTTGCGCGCTTCGGTAATTGCAATGGATTCATGATCCACGTCCACGACAAAGAGTGCGTCCGGCAAGTGCTCCATGTTCTGGATACCGCCCAAACCTTTTTCAAGTTTTTCCATTTCGCGCTGCAAATCGAGCGCTTCGCGCTTGACCAAGCGATCAAAGCTGCCATCTTGCGCCATGGTTTGCAGGGTTTTCAGGCGACGCACCGACAACTTCACGGTGCGGAAGTTAGTCATCATGCCGCCCAACCAGCGGTGATTGACGTAAGGCATATTGCAGCGCTGAGCTTGCTCGCCAATGACATCACGCGCAGAACGCTTGGTGCCGACAAACAGAATCGTGCCGCCCTTGGCTGCGATTTTCCCCAAAAAATTCAGTGCGTCATTAAACATCGGCACGGTTTTTTCAAGGTTAATAATGTGAATTTTGTTGCGATCACCGAAGATGTACGGAGCCATCTTGGGGTTCCAGTAACGGGTTTGGTGACCAAAGTGAACACCCGCTTCCAA